>JAUNUA010000072.1 GCA_030538435.1 Brachybacterium sp. | reverse complement strand
GTGCCCGGCTTGCCGACGATCTCCCCGTCGACCTCCAGCATCGAATCGCAGCCGAGCACGATGTATCCACCCTCGTCGGCCTCCGTGACGGCGGTGAGGACGGCGCTCGCCTTCTCGCGGGCCAGCAGCAGCACCTGCTCGGCAGCAGAGAGGTCCGCGGCGCCGGCCAGCACGGCGTCCTCGTCGAGATCGGCGGGCAGCGCGGCATGCTCGATGCCCGCCCCACGCAGCGTCGAGCGTCGTCCCGCGGAGGCGGAGGCGAGCAGCAGCAGCGGATCGGCCCCGTCCGGCCAGACCTCCGGGGCGACGCTCACGCCAGTGCCTTCTTCAGCACCGACAGCGGCAGCGACCCGAGCTCCAGCGCGCGGCGGTGGAAATCCCGGGCGTCCTCCCCGCGGGCGGTGGCCTCGGCCCGCAGCTGCTCCCAGACCCGCTGCCCGACCTTGTAGGACGGCGCCTGCCCGGGCCACCCCAGGTAGCGGTGCAGCTCGAAGCGCTGGTGGGCCTCCTCCAGCCCCCAGTTCGCGCTCATGAAGTCCCACGCGGAGTCGTAGTGCCAGCCGCCCCCGGAGGAGCCGGGCAGATCCGTCGGCATCTGCTTGCCCACGTGCAGACCGATGTCCAGCACGACACGACCGGCGCGCAGGCGCTGCGCGTCCAGCATGCCCATGCGGTCGGCGTCCTCACCGAGGTAGCCGAGCTCGTCCATCAGGCGCTCGGCGTACAGCGCCCAGCCCTCGCCGTGACCGGACACCCAGCACATCAGGGCGCGCCACCGGTTCAGCGACTGCGCCTGCATCGTCTGGGTGCCGACCTGCAGGTGATGGCCGGGCACGCCCTCGTGGTAGACCGTGGTGGTCTCCGCCCAGGTGTGGAACTCGGTGACGCCGTGCGGCACGTCCCACCACATGCGGCCCGGACGGCTGAGGTCCTCGCTGGGTCCGGTGTAGTAGATGCCCCCGGACCCGGTGCGGGCGATCTTGCACTCCAGGCGCCGCAGCGGCTCGGGGACATCGAAGTGGGTGCCGGCGAGGTCCTCGATGGCCTGGTCGGAGAGGGTCTGCATCCACTCCTGGAGGGCATCGGTGCCCGACAGCGTCAGGGCTCGGTCCCGGGCGAGGGCCTCCCGGGCGGCGGCGATATCCCGTCCGCCGTCGGTGCCGTAGTGAGCGTTCAGGCGCATCGCGACGTCCTCCTGCTCGGCGATGATCCGGCGCAGCTCCTCCACGCCCCACTCGTAGGTCTCGTCCAGGTCCACCTTCTCGCCGAGGAACACCTGGGAGCACAGGACGTAGGTCGCCTCCCCGACGGAATCAGCGGTGGTGGCACCCTCGGCGAGCTCGTCGAGGACGTCGGCCGTCTGCCGGTAGGCATCGGCCGCCGTGCGGGCGGCATCGGTCAGTCGCGCGCGCAGGGCGTCGTCCAGGCCGGGCGCCTCGGCATCCCGGGCGAAGGACGCGAAGAAGCCGGTCTCGGGGTCGGCGTACCCGCGGGCCTGCTCGGCCCCGAGCTGCAACTGCCGACGCGCAGCGCTCTCCCCGCGTATGGAGGCATCCCGCAGGGTCTCGGTCCATCCCTCCAGGGCGCGGGGGAAGCCGCTCATGCGTTCGGCGATGACCTCCCAGTCCTCGGCGGTGTCCGTCGGCATCTGGTCCAGGACGTCACGCATCTGCAGCGGAGAGGCGAGGTTGTTGACCTGGGCGCGGCTGATCAGCGCGTCGTCCAGAGCGATCTCCAGCCCCAGCCTCTCCTCGAGGGCGGCGCGGGTGACGGTGTCGGTGTCGTCGGAGTCCGGGACCTCCTGGATGTCGCGCAACAGGCGTCGGGCGTCCTCCGTGCGCTCAGAGATGGCATCGGGGGAGAAGTCGGTGACCTCGGCGTCGTGCCCGGGGACCCCGAGCGTGGTCGCGAGGAACGGGTCCTTCGCCACGGCGGTGTCGACGTACCGGTCGGCGAGTTCGTCCAGAGCGGAGGGGCGGCGGGCAGAGGGGGACGGGGCGTCAGCAGACATGGGCGCAGTGTATCGGCGCAGGCGCGCACGCCGAGGGCCGTTCGAGCCCGGCTCCAATGTGCTGGTTCGGGTCGCCTCCTACCGGTCTCGTGCCTCGACCAGTACGTCGGCTCCCATCGCCCCCTCTAGCGCTGCGAGAAGAGCCAGGCGCTCTCGCAGGGGGCGTGCCGGCCGGCGTGGTTCCCGGGCAGGGCGAGGGACTGCGACCCCCAGCCGTCGGTGACCCCCGTGCCCTCGGCGAGAGCGCGCTCCGCCGCTTCCTCGCGGCTGATGACGCTCATCGCGGAGACGGCCACCGCGATCGCCGCGAGCTCCACATCACTGAGGCGCCCGGAGACGAGACGGACCTCGCCCCCGGAGCCGATCGTCACCGGCGCGGTCACAGCGGGATGTTCCCGTGCTTCTTGGTGGGCAGGGTCTCGCGCTTGGTGCGCAGCGCCCGCAGCGCCCGCGCCACCTGGATACGCGTCTCCGCGGGGCGGATCACGCCGTCCACCCAGCCGCGCTCCGCGGCAGTGTAGGGCGTCGCGAACTGCTCCTCGTACTCGGCTTGCAGACGCGTCTGCTCCGCGGCGACATCCTCCCCGGCCTCGCGCGTCTTCTTCAGGTGCTGGCGGTGCAGGATGTTCACCGCCCCCTGGGCGCCCATCACCGCGATCTGCGCCGTCGGCCAGGCGAGGTTCACGTCCGCCCCCAGGTCCTTCGAACCCATCACGATGTACGCACCGCCGTAGGCCTTGCGGGTGATCACGGTGACCAGCGGGACGGTCGCCTCCGCGTAGGCGTACAGCAGCTTCGCGCCGCGCCGAATGATCCCGCCGAACTCCTGGTCGGTGCCGGGCAGGAACCCCGGCACATCGACGAACGTCAGCACCGGGATGTTGTTCGCATCGCACAGCCGCACGAACCGGGCGGCCTTCTCCGAGGCGTCGATGTCCAGGGTGCCTGCCAGGTGCGAGGGCTGGTTGGCGATGATGCCGACGCTGTGCCCCTCCACGCGCCCGAAACCGATCAGGATGTTCGGTGCGAACAGCGGCTGCACCTCGAGGAACTCCTCGTCGTCCAGCACGGCGCGCAGCACCGCGCCCATGTCGTACGGCTGGTTCGGGGAATCCGGGATGAGGGTGTCCAACCGCTCGTCCTCGGGCGAGAGCGCATCCTCCACCGGAGTGGGATACACCGGCGGGGTCGAGAGGGTGTTCGACGGCAGGTAGCTCAGAACATCCTTCACGTACTCGATCGCGTCGTCCTCGTCCGGCGCCAGGTAATGGGCGACCCCGGAGCGGGTGGAGTGGGTGCGCGCCCCCCCGAGCTCCTCGAAGCCGACGTCCTCCCCGGTGACGGTGCGGATCACGTCGGGGCCGGTGATGAACATGTGGCTGGTCTTCTCGACCATGACGATCAGGTCCGTCAGCGCGGGTGAGTACACGGCGCCACCGGCTGCCGGGCCCACGATCAAGGAGATCTGTGGGATCACCCCGGACGCGCGGGTATTGCGACGGAAGATGCCGGCGAACGAGGCGAGGGAGGCGATGCCCTCCTGGATGCGTGCACCTCCACCGTCCAGGATCCCGATGATCGGCACCCCGGTGGACAGCGCAAGGTCCTGGATCTTCTGGATCTTCCGGCCGTGGGCCTCGCCGAGCGACCCGCCGAACACGGTGAAGTCCTGGGAGTAGACGCACACCTGACGACCGTCGATCGTGCCGTACCCGGTGACGATGCCGTCACCCTCGGGGCGCTTCGCGTCGATGCCGAAGGCGCGGGCCTGATGGCGGACGAACCGGTCGGTCTCCACGAAGCTGTCCTCGTCGAGCAGGTCCCCGATACGCTCACGGGCGGTCTTCTTGCCCCGCGCGTGCTGCTTCTCGACGGCGATCTCACCGGCCCGGTCCACGGTCGCACGCTCGCGCTCCTCCAGCTCCCGCAGGCGATCGGCTGTGGTGAGCGGGGTGGGGGAGTCGTTCACGGGATCTCCTTCATCTCCCCACCGGGGAGGCTGATCGTCCGACGGGATCGCAAACATCGAGATATTACGCTACCGCCGTGCCCGCCCCGGCCCGAGGAAGGAGTGGTCCACGCATGTCGCAGCCTCCCGTCCCTGTGCGCTGGCACGACCATGTCGACTCCACCCAGGACGTCGCCCGCGCGCTGCACCAGGGCGGGGAAGTCGGACCGCTCGCCGTCGCCACCGATGATCAGCGTCGCGGTCGTGGCCGACGCGGACGCACCTGGAGCACGCCCCGCGGGGCGGGGCTCGCCCTCACTCTGCTGCGCGGTGCGGACCTCCCCCCGGCGCACCGGGGCTGGATCCCGCTCGTTGTCGGCCTCGGTGCGCTGCACGTCCTGCACGACCTCGCCCCCGACGCGGGCATCGGCCTGAAGTGGCCGAACGACCTCCTCGCCGCCGAGGACGCGAAGCTCGCCGGCATCCTGGTCGACGTCGACCCCGCGGTGCCGGGCGGCCCCGGGGAGGCGCTGGTGATCGGCATCGGCGTGAATCTCCGCCCCGTCGGCGCCCTCCCCGGGGATGCGCGAACCATCGACCTCGCCAGCTGCGGGGCCGGGCACATCGACCCCCGCGGGCTGGCAGAGCGCCTCGCCGCGGGGATCGAGGGCGAGCTGCGCCTGCTCGTCCGACATGCGGGAGACGCGGTGGGCAGCGGCCACGCGGCGCGCTATCGTGAGAACTGCGTCACAACAGGCCGACGGGTGCGGACGGACCTTCTGGGTCTCCAGGACCCCCAGCCAGGGAGTGTGGAGGGGATCGACGACCAGGGCCGGCTGCTGGTGCGCCGCGAGGACGGCGGTCTGCACCCCGTCCACGCCGCGGACGTCACCCATGTACGGGACGCCGCCGCCCCCGCCCCACCGAGCACCGCCGAGGAGGACACGTGAGCCGCGACGATGGCGACGGTCCCACCCGGGGTCACGAATACCCCGAGGAGCTCGCCCCCGCCGACAGCGCCTCCGGTGAGCTGCCCGATGCGGCATCGCAGATCGCCACTCCCCGCAGCGCTCGCGGCGGGGACAACGGGACGAACGGCACCGACGGTCACGACGACGGCGCCCCGGAGCAGCCGGTCGCGTTCACGCGGCGCTTCCGGGAGGTGCGGCAGGCCGTCGGGGCGCTGGAGAAGGTGCTCCTGCAGGGGGAGCGGCTGTACTCCCGGCGCGACCTCGCCGAGCAGCAGGGCGTGCCGGAGCGCCTGACGTCGGTGTACTGGCGCTCCCTCGGCTTCCTCGCCGTCGACGAGGACACCGTGGTGTTCACCGAGGAGGACGCCTACGCGATCGGTGACCTCGCGGCGCTGGTCGAGGACGGCGAGATCTCCGAGCGCACCTTCGCAAACATCTCCCGCGGGCTCGGATTCCACATGGGACGACTCGCGATGTGGCTCACCGAGGCGCTCGTCGACGAGGCGAAAGCCGTGCACGGCCTCAGTGATGCCGAGGCCCGTCAGCACATGCTGGAGGAGATCCCCGGCTTCCTGGAGACCTTCGAGACCCAGACCCTGTACGCCTTCCGCCGCCAGATGGCCGCGTTCTCCGCCCGCGCAGGGTCGGAGGTGCTGCGCTCCGACGGCGACGCCAATGAGCTCTACCCGCTGCAGCGGGCCGTCGGCTTCGCCGACCTCGTCCAGTTCACCCGGCTCTCCCTGTCGCTGACCGGCTCCGAGCTCGCCGACGTGATCGGCGAGTTCGAAGCGATCTGCCGCGACGTGATCTCCGTCGGCGGGGGACGGGTCGTGAAGACCGTCGGCGATGAAGTGATGTTCCTGGCCGACGCGCCCGAGGACGGCGCCCAGATCGCACTGTCCCTGGCCGAGCAGATCAGCGACCGCCAAGGGCGCCTGCCCGCGGTGCGGGTGGGTCTCGCCTGGGGCCCCATGTTCTCCCGCTACGGCGACGTGTTCGGGCCGACGGTGAACCTCGCCGCGCGCCTCGAGGGCATCGCCGACCCCGGCGAGGTGCTCGTCGACCTCGCCACCGCCGAGGCAGTCGCCGCCGCCCTCCCCGGCGGTTTCCGCAGCCGCGAGAAAGAAGCGGTGGAGCTGCACGGCATCGGCGAGATGCCCGTCGCCGCCCTCACCCGTCAGGACGCCCCGCCGCTGTCGCTGAGCCTGTGACGCCGGCCTCTCGCTAGACTGCCCGCTGTGACACGTCTACTTCTGGTCGAGGACGACTCCGCGATCGCCGAGCCCCTCTCCCGCGCGCTCGACCGCGAGGGGTACACCGTCACGCGCGCCTCCCGCGGTGTGGACGCCCTCGCGCTCGCCGCCGCCGAAGGGCCCGTCGACTTCGTGATCCTGGATCTCGGTCTGCCGGATCTGGACGGCCTGGAGGTCTGCCGTCGCCTCCGCAAGGGCGGGCTCGAGGCGCCGGTGCTGATCCTCACCGCGCGCGCCGACGAGGTCGACGCCGTCGTGGGCCTCGATGCGGGAGCGGATGACTACGTCACCAAGCCGTTCCGCCTGGGCGAGCTGCAGGCCCGCATCCGCGCGCTCCTGCGCCGCAGCACTGCGGTCGAGGAGCCGAGCGACACCATGGACGTCAACGGCGTGAGCCTGGACGTCTCCGCGCGCCGCGCCCACGCCGACGGGGAGGAGCTGAACCTCTCCGCCAAGGAGTACGACCTGCTGACCGTCCTGATCCGGGAGGCCGGGTCCGTCGTCACCCGCGATGACCTCATGCGTGAGGTGTGGGGCGCCGAATGGTGGGGGTCGACCAAGACGCTGGACATGCACGTGTCCTGGCTGCGCCGCAAGCTCGGTGATGACGCGACCAATCCCCGACGGATCACCACCGTGCGTGGCGTCGGCTTCCGTTTCGAGACCGGCGCCGGGAGCTGATCCGTGCGGCAGCGGGTGCTGCAGGCCACCATCGTCACGGTTCTGCTCACCGTCCTGATGCTCGGCATCCCCCTGGCCTGGTCGTGGCTCAGCCTCTCCCAGCAGGAGATGAACGCCCGAGCCCAGCAGATCGTCTCCCAGGTCGCCAACGAGACCGATGAGATGCTCGGAGCGGGCCAGCCCATCACCCAGGACATGCTCCAGCAGGAGGTCGACCAGGTCGCCGACCTCTCCCTGCACATCTCCGTGGAGTACCAGGGGGAGCAGATCGCTGCGGGCTCCGACCCGGGCGCGAACCCGACCCGGGCCTTCCAGTCCGGACGCAACGGCCAGTACGTGACGGTGTCCATCCCCCAGGCGGACGTCCGCGCCAACACCGCCAGCGCCTGGGTCCTCATCATCATCGCGGCCCTGTCGGCCACCTCCATCGGGGTGTCGATCGCACTGTGGCAGGCCCAGCGGATCGCCGCGCCGCTGGCGCGCCTGGCCTACCGGGCGGAGGAGTTCGGCTCCGGGCGCTCCCGCGGGTCCTGGCAGCACAGCGGCATCGGGGAGATCGACACCGTCGCCGAGGAGCTCACCCGCTCCGGGGCGATGCTCACCGAGCGCCTCGAGGCAGAGTCGGCGCTGGCCTCCGACGCCTCCCACCAGCTGCGGACGCCGCTGACGGCGCTGTCCATGCGGCTGGACGAGATCCTCGCGACCAGCTCCGAGGAGTGGGTGCGGGACGAGGCCCGGATCTCCCTCGAGCAGATCGACCGGCTCACCGAGGTCGTGCACGACCTCATCAACGCCCCGCGCGCCTCGCAGCGCCGCACCCCGGGTGTGGTGGAGCTGCGCGGCGTCCTCACCCAGCAGAGCGAGGAGTGGTCCCCGGCCTTCCGCGCCGCCGGCCGGGAGCTGCGCATCCAGGTGCCCCGCGCGGCCTCCGTCTGGGGCTCGGTGGGCCCGCTCACCCAGGTGGTCGCGACCCTCGTCGAGAACTCGCTGACCCACGGCGGCGGCACCACGCTGGTGAAGGTCCGACGGAACGAGAAGTCGACCGTCGTGGAGATCTCCGACGAGGGGCCCGGGGTCGATGCTGCACTCGGCAAACGCATCTTCGAGCGCTCCGTGTCCGGTCCCTCCTCCCAGGGCACCGGGGTCGGGCTGGCGCTCGCCCGCACCCTGGTGGAGGACGACGGCGGGCGCCTCGAGCTGCTCGTCGAGCGCCCCGCGACCTTCGGCATCTTCCTCATCTCCGCGCCCGGCGAGGAAGAAGCGGAGGACGAGGCGCAGCTCGAGGCGGCGTTCGCCGCGCTCCCCGCCGCGCCGAGCACGCACGATGTGAACCTGTCCTCCGCACCCACCAGCCACCCCCGGGTGATGCCGCGTCGCGACCGGCGCCGCCTCCCCGAGCAGTGAGAGGGGCCCGTAGACTCTCCGGCGTGCCCGAGGACCCGCACCCCCAGACCGGACCGCCCACGATCGGCATCGTCGGCGGGGGGCAGCTCGCCCGCATGATGATCCCGCCCGCCGTGGAGCTGGACCTGCCCGTCGCGGTCCTCGCGGGCACGGCGGAGGACAGCGCCGCCCGCGTCGCCGCGCACGCCCGCATCGGATCCCACCTCGTCGAGGACGACGTGCGCGCCCTCGCGGGCGAGGTCGACGTCCTCACCTTCGACCACGAGCACGTCCCGACCGCCATCCTGCGCGGCATCGAGGACGAGGGTCTCGCCGCTGTCCGACCGGGACCGGACGCCCTCATCCACGCCCAGGACAAGCTGATCATGCGCGAGCACCTGACGGCGCTCGGGCATCCCTGCCCCCGCTGGTGGCGGGTGGAGACACCCCAGGAGCTCACCGCGGTGCTGGAGGAGGCGGGCGGGCGCGCGGTCGTGAAGACACCCCGCGGTGGCTACGACGGCCACGGCGTCGCCATCGTCGAGATCGGCGCCGGCGCGGCCGAACGCGACCCGGAACGACTCACCGACTGGTTCGCCGCCCACGATGCCCTCCTCGTCGAGGAGCTCGTCCCCTTCACCCGCGAGCTGTCGATACAGGTGGCCCGCCGCCCCAGCGGTGAGACGCGCGCCTACCCGGTGGTTGCCTCCCTCCAGAAGGACGGCGTCTGCTACGAGGTGATCGCCCCCGCCCCGGGTCTGAGCGAAGAAGCCGCGCGCCGCATCCACGACCTCGGCCGGGCGATCGCGGAGGACCTCGACGTCACCGGGATGCTCGCCGTGGAGCTGTTCGAGACCGCCGACGGCCGCGTCCTCGTCAACGAGCTCGCCATGCGCCCCCACAACACCGGGCACTGGTCCATGGACGGCGCCGTCACCGGGCAGTTCGAGCAGCACCTGCGGGCCGTCGCCGATCTGCCGCTCGGGTCGACCGAGCCCCTCGCCCCCGCCGTGGTGATGGTGAACCTCCTCGGCGGCAGCCGCGAGGATCTCGCCGCCGGGGCCCGCGCCGCCATGGAGGCCGACCCCGCGGTGCGGATCCACCTGTACGGCAAGGCAGTGCGTCCCGGCCGCAAGCTCGGCCACGTCACTCTGCTGGGGACCGACCCCTCCGAGCTGCTGGACCGCGCCCACCGCGCCGAAGCCCTCATCATCGACCGACCCCGCCCCGCCGACGAGGAGACGCCATGACCGTGCCCGACCCCCAGGACCCCTCGGCCGCCCCCGCCATCGCCGTGGTGATGGGATCCGACTCCGACTTCTCCGTCATGCGGGAGGCCGGGGACGCGATCGCCGACTTCGGTGTCGGCATCGAGTTCGACGTGGTCTCCGCCCACCGCATGCCCGAGGACATGGTGCGCTGGGGCCGCGAGGCCGCCGACCGCGGCATCCGCGTCATCATCGCGGGCGCCGGCGGTGCCGCCCACTTGCCCGGCATGCTCGCCTCCCTCACCCCGTTGCCGGTGATCGGGGTGCCCGTGCCGCTGAAGCACCTCGACGGGATGGACTCCCTGCTCTCGATCGTGCAGATGCCCGCCGGGGTGCCGGTCGCCACGGTCTCCATCGGCGGGGCCCGCAACGCCGGGCTGCTGGCCGTGCGGATCCTCGCCTCCGGTGCGGATGAGGCCTCCCTGGCGCTGCGGGAGAAAATGACCCGATACCAGGAGGACCTGCGCACCACCGCTATCCGCAAGGGCGAGTCCCTCCGGACGTCCCTGTAACGCCCGGGCCCGGCCGATACAGTCAAGCCATGACCACCACCCCCGAGGACCGTCCGTACCGGTGCGCTCCCGGCGCCGACGTCGCCGAGTCCGCCACCGTCGGCGCGGGCAGCTCCATCTGGCACCTGGCCCAGGTGCGCGAGGACGCACGCATCGGCCGCGACTGCGTCGTGGGCCGCGGCGCCTACATCGG
>JAUNUA010000071.1:8616-10310 GCA_030538435.1 Brachybacterium sp. | reverse complement strand
TGACGTCGCGGCGCTCCAGCACGGTGACCTCGTGGCCATCGCGCCCCAGGAGCGCCGCCGTTGCCAGACCCGCGACGCCGGCCCCGATCACCACGACGCGGCTCATCGGGACACCCCCGACCGGGGTGCACCGACGACGGAGCGCGCCAGCAGCACGGCCTTGCGGCTATCGGGCACCCGGATCCGGGTGGTCCTCAGCGTGGAGGCCTCGGTGTCGCGCAGCCGCGCGGACAGCTCAGCGAACAGGTCATGAGCCGCGCGCACGGCGCGACGGCTGGAGCGGGGGAGCTCATCGATGACGGCCCTCCCGGCGGCGAGGTCGGCGTCGATGTCATCGATCAGGGCATCCTTCTGGGTGTCGGTCAGATGCGCCGGGTCCAGGCCCGGGAAGTAGTGCCGGCCGCGACCGTCAGCATCGGCGCGCAGGTCCCGCAGGAAGTTCACCTTCTGGAACCCCGCACCGAGCCGAGAGGCGCCGTCGACCAGGTGGGCGGGCGCCACGGTGGGACGCTCGGCGCGGTCGGTGAGGAACACCTGCAGGCACATGAGGCCCACCACCTCCGCGGAGCCGTGCACGTACTGCGCGAAGGACTCCGGGGTGTGGTCGGTGCGGGTGAGGTCCATGCGCATGGATGCGAAGAAGGGGCGGGTGAGCTCGGTGGTGATACCGCAGCGACGGGCGACGTCAGCGAAGGCGTGGAGCACCAGGTCGGTGGAGAACCCTTCGCGCATGGCCTGCTCGGTGCCGGCTTCGTAGGCGTCGAGGATCTCCTGCACCCTCTCGCGATCCACTCCGGACCCCGCGGCTGCACCGTCGACGATCTCATCGGCGACCCGGACCAGGGCGTACACGCTGCGGGTGCGGGGGCGCACCGGGCCTCCCAGCAGGCGGGTGGCGATGCCGAAGGACGTGGAGTAGCGGGCGATAACAGCCCCTGCCGCGTCCTCCGCGGCGCGGCCGTAGTCGCGTGCCGCTGCTGCCTCGGTGGAGGGTGCTGTCATGGTTCGGCCTTCCCGTCCGGCGCGCCCTGGAGGCACCGGACCCCGGGGTCGGCCGACCGCGGGGGACCCGGCGCACTGCGCCGCCCTCTTAACCTATCGTCGCGTGCCCAGGACCGGCTGGGAGCGGGAGCGGGTCCCGCCGGTATCACACCGCCGGGGAGTGGGGACGGTGGCCCGCGTTGCCGAGGCCCCCGCGGCCGTGGATCGCGCCGACCAGCTCCGCCAGGGTCTCCACCGAGGAGCGGCGCGGCTCCCAGTCGAGCTCGGACCGGGCCTTCGCCGTGGACATCACGGGCGTCACCACCGCCATGTCGACCCAGCCCGGATCGGTGGGCTGCAGGCGCAGGTGGTAGCTGACGGCGACGGCGGCGCGCAGCAGGCCCACCGGCACGGGCAACCAGCGGCGCGCCCCGAGTACGAATCCCATCACGTCGGGCCCGAGGACGGGTTCGGCGGCGATGTTGAAGGCCCCGCCGACGCGCCGCGCGATCGCCTGCCACATCGCCGCGGCGAGGTCATCGGCGTGGATGGTCTGGGTGAGGATCCCCGCCGGCCAGGGCAGCAGCGGCACCTTCCCGTCGAGCAGGCGCAGGAGCGGCCGCGGCGCCAGCGCGCCGAGGAAGTAGTCGCGGATCTCCGGTCCAGCCTCGCGCTGGAACACCAGGCCCGGCCGGGTGCGGGTGACGGTCAGC
>JAUNUA010000071.1:0-8516 GCA_030538435.1 Brachybacterium sp. | reverse complement strand
GGGGTGGGCGGACCCGATCAGACTACGGGCGGGCCCGGCGTCGTGGACCCGTCCGGCGGGAGACGTGGGGGACGCAGGCCTCGATCCCCGCCCGACCGAGGGGTCAGCGCACCCGGGTGCCCGGGCGGCGCCGACCACTCTCTACGATCGCCGCGAGACCCGGATGCGGGGCGAGGGGGTGGGCCGGGGGTGTCTCAGGCCTCGTCGGTGAGCGCGTCGAGCGCGGTCAGGCTCTGCTCCGGCAGGTCCAGGCGGGCTGCCTGGATGTTCTGCTGCAGATGCTCGCGGGAGCTGGTGCCGGGGATGACGTGCACGTTCTCGCCCTGGTGGAGGGTCCAGGCGATCGCGACCTGCTGCGGGGTGGCGTCCAGCTCGTGGGCGACGCTGTCCAAACGAGCAGAGCGCACCGGGGAGAAGCCGCCGAGCGGCCAGAACGCGGTGTACGCGACGCCCTGTTCGGCGAGGTCGGCGATCAGCGGCAGGTCGCCGCGGTGGGCGATGTTGAACCAGTTCTGCACGGTGACGACTTCGGCGATGGCGCGGGCCTCGGCGACCTGATCGGCGTCCACGACGCTGAGACCCAGGTGGCGGATCTTCCCCTCGCGCTGCATCTCGGCGAGGGCACCGAAGGGCTCGGCGATGGAGCCGGGGACGGGGGAGTGCCCGTCCGGGCCGCCGCCCACCCGCAGATTCACCACGTCCAGCACATCGACATCCAGGGTCCGCAGGTTCGTCTCCACCTGCTCGCGCAGCTGCTCGGGGGAGCGGGCGTGGGGCCAGCCACCCTCCTCGTCCCGCTCCGCCCCGACCTTGGTGATGATCGTCAGGTCGTCGTAGGGATGCAGGGCCGCACGGATCAGCTCGTTGGTGACCAGCGGACCGTAGAAGTGGGCGGTATCGATGTTGTCGATCCCGGCCTCGACCGCGGAGCGCAGCACGGCGAGCGCCTCGTCACCATCGGACGGCGGCCCCCAGACACCGGGACCGGCGAGCTGCATCGCGCCGTAGCCGAGACGCGAGAGGGTCGGGCCGTCAGTGAGGGTGAGGGTGCCGCCGGGGCGCTCAGCAGTCATGGGTCTCCTTGGGACGGGGCGGGCGCCGATCTGGTCGCGCGCTTGCGGGTCGAGACTACCGCCGACGGATTCGCACCGGGGCGAGCCCGCGGGAGCACGAAGGGTGGGATCAACGACACCGGCCGACCACCAGGTCGGGACATGTCCCGGGCCTCACGGGCGTGCCGAGCCGTGCGAGCAGCCCGGTGCTTCCGCCGGAGCCGAGCAGCGTCTAGGCTCGCCTGCTTGCGCAGCCACCGCTTTGAGAGGCCGGGAGGACCCATGCCCACATCCGGAGAGACCACGCCCCCTCCTGCCCTGGGCAACGACGGGGCCGACGGGTCCCGCCGCGCCTCCCGCGACGGCGACGCCCTGGAGGTGGTGCTCGTCGCCGACCCCGGCCAGCCCGCCTCCCGGGCCCACCAGATCGCCCGGGACACCGAGGAGGAACTGCGGGGGATCCTCGGTCGGGACGTCCTGATCAGCGTGGAGACGGACCTGCTGCGCCTGCGCCCGGACGACACCCTGGAGACGGGGACGCCGGAGCGACTGTCGCGCCGGCGAGCCCGCGCCGCCATCGCGGTCATGGTGACCGAGATGCCCCGACTGCGAGGAGCCCGGCCGATCATCGCCGAGGCCTACGCCCAGCACGGGATCGCCGTCATCTCCTGCCCCACCCTCGGCGTCCTCACCCCGCACCGTCGGCTCCGCGCAGCGGTCCGCGCCTGCATCCTGCAGCTCCTCGGCGCGACCGACCGGCGCACGCCTCCGCGCGAGGCATGGCAGGACGATGAGGACGGTGGGGCCCAGCTGCTGCTGGCCTCCCCGGTGATCGGTCCGGCGCGCCTGCTGACCGGGATGGTCTCCTCCAACGAGCCGCTGCGCACCGCCCCGCGTCTGTCCAGCGCCCTCGCCGCGGCCAGCGCGACCGGAGCGTTCGGCATCTTCTACAACTCGATCTGGCTGATGGCCGATGCGCTCTCCACCATGCGTCTGGCAGGGATCGCGCTGCTGGCGATCAGCCTGATGGTGCTGTGGCTGATGCTGAGCAACCGGCTGTGGGACCGGCCGATCCACCAGGGGCTGCGGCGGGTCGTGGCGATGTACAACCTGTCCACCATCATCACGCTGTTCGTGGTGGTCTCGCTGCTGTACATGACGCTGTTCGTGATGATCCTGATGGGCGGGCTCGTGGTGATCGACCCCGGATTCATGTCCTCGCTGCTGGACGAGGAGGCCCAGTTCACCAACTACCTGGACATCGCCTGGCTCGCCGCCTCCATGGGTGTCGTCGCCGGCGCACTCGGGGCCAGCTTCGACTCCTCCACCGATCTGCGGAAGATCACCCACGGCCAGCGGGAACGTCAGCGCCCCCACGTCGACGACGAGGACGACGATCCCCCGGAGAGCGAAGACGTCCATCGCGGCCCTTCGTGAGCGCGCGTACGCTGACACGGTGACGCACTACGACATCGCCCTCATCGGCTCCGGCTCGGGGAACTCGTTGCCCGGCCCCGAGCTGCAGGACCGCAGCATCGTCTACATCGACCGCGGCGTCGGACCGGATCGTGTGTTCGGCGGGACGTGCCTGAATATGGGCTGCATTCCCACCAAGATGTTCGTGCACACCGCCGAGGTCGCCTCGGCGCCAAGGGAGGCTCCGCGTCTCGGTCTCGCACAGACGCTGGACGGTGTGGACTGGCCGGCCATCCGGGACCGGATCTTCGCTCACATCGACCCGAAGTCCGCGGCGGGCCTCGCCTACCGCACCGACCATCCCGACAACGCGAACCTCACATACATCCATGGCACCGCCCGCTTCCGCTCCGCACACGAGCTGCAGGTCGATCTCGCGCACGGCGGGCAGAAGACCATCACCGCGGATTCGATCGTCATCGCCGCGGGCTCCCGTCCGCAGATCCCTCCCATCGAGGGACTCGAGCAGTGCGATCCGCACACCTCGGACACCATCATGCGGATCGACGAGCTGCCGCGGTCCCTGATGATCCTCGGCGCCGGCGTGATCGCCGCGGAGATGGCGCACATCTTCGCCGCACTCGGTGTGGAAGTCACGATCCTGGCCCGCGGTCCGCGCCTGCTGCGCCACGAGGACGAGGACATCGCGCGCCTGGTCACCGAGCAGCTCGGGGAGCGCTGCACCATCCTCACCGGGGTCGAGTTCGACAGCGCCCACCGCACGGACGCCGGGGTGGAGATCACCGGTCGCAGCGCGGGGGAGGACCTCGCGGTCCGCGCCGACGAGGTGCTCGTCGCGACCGGTCGGCGCGCCAACACCGACCTGCTGGACGTCGCGGCCGCCGGGATCGCCACCCGGAAGGACGGCACCATCCGGACCGATGCTTACCAGCGGGTGCTCGGGGAGGACGGAGCGGTGATCGAGGGCTTGTGGGCGCTCGGGGATGTCGCGGATCCCCACCAGCTGAAGCACGTCGCGAACCACCAGCTGCGGATCGTTCGCCACAACCTGCTGCACCCGGAGGATCTGCGGCGGTCGGACACCATGCCCCTCACCTACGGGATCTTCACCCACCCGGCGGTCGGCGTCGTCGGCGTCACGGAAGCCGAGGCCCGCCGTGAGGCGGAGCAGAGCGGCCGGGAGATCGTCGTGGCGCGCCAGTACTACCGGGACATCGCGTACGGATGGGCCCTGGAGGACACCACGTCCTTCGCCAAGATCGTCGCCGATGCCGCCACGGGGGAGCTGCTCGGCGCGCAGGTCGCCGGACCGCAGGCCACGACCCTCGTTCAGCTCGTCACGCAGGCGATGAGCACCGGCCAGAAGGCGCAGGACATTGCGAGCACCCAGTACTGGATCCACCCTGCGCTGACGGAGCTGATCGAGAACGCCCTGCTGCAGATCAGCCCGAGAGACCGGGACTAGCACCACCCGCCGTGCGGCGGGATCATTCCTCCTCGTCCTGGCCGCCCGGCATGCAGGACTGCAGCGGGTCCTGGTCGATCGTCGGTGCTTCCGGGGTGGGGTCCTCAGTTCCCGCCGTGGCGTCCTCGGTGGGCTCCTGTGTCTCCGCTGTCGTCTCCTCGGGCGTCGGGGTCTCCTCCGCGGGTGAGGTGGCGTCGTCCTCGGGGGCGGTCGTCTCCTCCTCGGCCGGCGCGGTCGTCTCGGTGTCCTCAGCGGGCGCGGCGGCCACCGACTCCGGCACCATCGAGCTCATCGAGTCCTCGATGGAGGCGTCGACCCAGTCGTGGAGGTAGGTGAAGTCGGGACGCCCGGGGGGCGTGACCTCGGGCGTGATCGGGTAGGACTGGAAGCCGGTGTCCTGCAGGCGCAGCGCCAGATCCACGAACGCGTCCAGTCGCTCCGGCGGGATGTCCGTCTTGATGTTGTTCTCCGTGGCGGTGACCAGGCGCGGGAACGCCAGCGCCAGCGTCGTCGGGTTCGCCTCCTCGGAGACCACCCGCACCATCCGCTGCTGGCGGCAGATCCGGTCGAAGTCGTCGGATCCCTCGCGGGAGCGGGCGTACCATAGGGCGTGGTACCCATCGAGGGTCTGGTCCCCGGCCTCGATCCATCCGGTGATCGGGTAGGAACCGCCGGTGGCCTGGTTGATGCCGCCGCCGATGGGGATGCGCCGCTCCACGTCCATCCGCACCCCGCCGATCGCGTCGACCAGATCCTCGAAGCCCTGCAGGTCCACCATCGCGTAGTAGTCGATGTCCAGGCCCAGCGCGCCCTCCACCGCGTGGGTGGTGGCGGTGAGCCCCGGGTTCGGGTCCCCGGGGAAGAGGTCCTCGCGTTCCTCCGCCCAGGTCCATACGGCGTTGATCAGGTTCTGATTGCGGCCGAAGTAGTCGAAGCCGTCGGGGAAGGCCTCCGCCTCGACGGTCCCCTCGGGGAAGGGCACCCACTGCAGGTTCCGCGGGATGGAGAACAGAGCGGTGCGCCCGGTCTCGGTATCGATGGAGGCGACCATCAGGGTGTCCGGGCGGGTCCCCTCCCGGTCGTCCCCGGCGTCCTGACCGAGCATCATCACGTTGATCCGGCCGACGTCCTTCCACGGATCGGGTCCGTCGGCCAGACGCCCGTCCCCGGAGCCGCCGAAGACGCTGCGGTTCCCGAGCAGCCCCTGCATCGCCCACAGCGATTGCACACCGCGGCCCACGGGCACCGCGACCGTCACCACCATCACCACGGCCAGCACCAGGGAGAGGATGCGTTTGCGTCCCTGCAGGTGCTCGCGCAGATTGTGGACCTGGTTGGTCAGCAGGATCTGCAGCATCCAGATCAGACCCGCGAAGGCGAACATCACCATCACCGCGATCACCAAGGGGCGACGGGACGCCAGACGCAGGCCGGTGTCGGTGGGGTCGCCGAACAGCAGCAGGGCCGCCAGGGCCGCGAGCAGCAGCCCGACCACGACGATCATGACCAGCCCGACCGAGCGCAGCCGCGTCGGCAGCAGACCAGAACCCGGCACGGCGCTTCCGAGCAGGGTCCACCCGGCGGCGCGGCGCAGCGACCCCTCCTGCGCGACACCGCGACGACGACCGCGGGTAGCGGCGTCCTCGGCCGGGGTGGGTCCTGTGTGCGTGGTGACCCAGTCCCGCAGGTCCTGGGCGGTCATGCGATGGGAACCGGAGCCCCGGGCAGCGTGCCTCCCCGTGCGTGGGCGACGACGACGCTCGGCCGGATTCCTGTCGGTCATGGGCACATCCTACGAAGCAGGGCGCTTCGGAACCCGGTCACCCTGTGCAGATGGCGTGTGGGCACCGTGGACAGGAATATCTCCCGCACGGTCCGTACCCTGGGGCCATGCTTCTCGCGCACACCCCGGTGACCGACCTCACCTACGACGACTGCTTCTTCCTGCCCGGCCGCTCCACGATCAGCTCACGCTTCGACGTGGACCTCGCCTCCGACGACGGCACCGGCACCACCATCCCGCTGATCGCGGCGAATATGACCGCCGTCAGCGGCAAACGCATGGCGGAGGCGATGGCCCGCCGTGGTGGCCTCGCGGTTCTCCCGCAAGACCTGCCCGAAGACCGACTGGTCTCGGTGATCCGCGCGGTGAAGGACCGGGACCCGCTCCTGGACCACCCCCTGACACTGGGACCGGACGGCACCGTCGGGCAGGCCCGATCACTGCTGCCCAAGCGCCCCCACGGCATCGTCGTCGTGACCGACCCGGAGGGTCATCCCCTGGGCGTCGTCTCCGAGCAGGAGCTCGCGGGCCGGGACGCCTTCACCGAAGTGGAGGAGGTGATGAGCGCTGACGTGCTCACCCTGGACCGCAGCGAGACCGGGCGCGACCCCGGGCAGGTCCATGCGCGCCTCGCGGCCTCCCACCATGAGGCGGCGCTCGTCGTCGAGGACGGCCGACTGGTGGGGGTGCTGACCGCGCGCGGCGTGCTGCGCTCGACGATCTACGACCCCGCCCTGGATGCACGAGGGCGCCTGCGGATCGGCGCGGCGGTGGGCATCAATGCCGACGTGGCCGCGCGGGCCCGCACCCTCGTCGATGCCGGCGCCGACGTGATCGTCCTGGACACCGCCCACGGTCACCAGGACCGCATGATCGACGCTATCGGCCAGGTCCGCTCCGAGCTCGGTCCCGCGGACCGGACGCCGGTCCGCCTGGTCGCCGGGAACGTCGTGACCGCCGAGGGCACCCGCGAACTCCTCGAGGCGGGCGCGGACATCGTGAAGGTCGGCGTGGGCCCCGGGGCCATGTGCACCACCAGAATGATGACCGGGGTCGGCAGACCCCAGTTCTCCGCTGTGCTCGAGTGCGCGGAGGCCGCCCGCGACCGCGGAGGGTACGTGTGGGCCGACGGCGGGGTGCGCCACCCCCGGGACGTCGCGCTGGCGCTCGCCGCCGGTGCCTCCAACGTGATGGTCGGCTCCTGGTTCGCCGGCACCAATGAGTCACCGGGGGAGATGCACGTCGACGAACGCGGCCGACGCTACAAGGAGTCCTTCGGCATGGCCTCCAAGCGGGCCGTGTCCTCCCGCACCGCCGGGGAGGACGCCTTCGCTCGCGCGCGCAAGTCCCTGTTCGAAGAAGGCATCTCCACCTCCCGGATGTACCTGGCCGACGGTGCCGAGAGCGTGGAGGACCTGCTGGATGCGATCACCGCCGGGGTGCGCTCCTCCTGCACGTACGCCGGAGCGGAGGATCTCGCGCAGCTGCGCGACAAGGCCGTGATCGGTCTGCAGAGCGCCGCCGGGTTCGCCGAGGGGCGTCCCGTGTCCTCGTCCTGGCAGTGAGGACCGCGCGCCGGCGCGAGACGGTGACAGCGACGCGCAGGGTGACGGTGACGCGGTGGGGGTTCGTGACGCGGCGGGTGGCAGGGACGCTAGGCTCGAGTCCATGACGACTCTCGTGATCGGTGGTGCCGGATACATCGGGTCGCACGTGGTGCGCCTGCTCCTGGAGCGGGGTGAGAGCGTGGTGGTGATCGACGACCTCTCCACCGGGTACGCGGAGCGGACCACCGGCGCGGACCTGGTCGAACTCGATGTCACCTCTGACGTCGCTGCGCAGCGCCTGGCCTTCCATCTGCACGCCTCGGGCGCGGACTCGGTCATCCATTTCGCTGCGCACAAGCAGGTGGGGGAGAGCGTCGCGAACCCGGAGATGTACTGGCACGACAACATCGCGGGTCTCGCGAACGTCCTCGCGGCCTGTGAGAACGCCGGGGTGCGGGACGTCGTGTTCTCCTCCTCCGCGGCGGTCTACGGGATGCCCGACGTCGACATCGTCACCGAGGACCTGGCCCCCCAGCCCATCAACCCCTACGGCGCCACCAAGTACGTGGGCGAATGGATGCTCGCCGACGCCGAGCGCGCCCACGACATGCGTACCGTCGCGCTGCGCTACTTCAACGTCGCCGGCGCCGGGGCGCCCGAGCTTGCCGACACCCAGGTGATGAACCTGGTGCCGATCGTGCTGGACGCCCTGGCGAACGGGAAGACCCCCAAGGTCTTCGGCGATGACTACGACACCCCGGACGGCACCTGCATCCGCGACTATGTGCACGTGCTGGACCTGGCCGACGCCCACCTCGCGGCGCTGGACTACCTGCGCGGTGGCGAGCGTCCTCACCGCGTGTTCAACGTGGGCACCGGGACCGGGTCCAGTGTGCTGGAGGTGATCGAGGCGATCGCTCGCGCGAAGGGTGTCGAGATCACCCCGGAGATCTCCCCGCGCCGCCCTGGCGACCCCGCCCGCCTGGTCTGCTCCGCCCAGCGCATCCAGGACACCCTGGGCTGGACAGCCACCCACGACCTGGACGACATCGTCCGCTCCGCCGTCGAGGCCCGGAACAGCGCCTGACCGACGCGCACCCCGGAGCAGCCGGGTAACGCCCCACCCCGCTCTCTCTCCCGCGCGAGTGACCAGATTCCCGCCAATATCTGTAGGAAATGTGGTCACTCGCGGGCGAACGGGAGGGGCGAAGGGGACGGGCCGCGGGGAAGGA
>JAUNUA010000070.1 GCA_030538435.1 Brachybacterium sp. | reverse complement strand
CGGCGCTGCGCTCGCGCTACCCGCAGATCGAGGACTTCGAGCTGCAGGACTTCAAGGTGCGGATCCTCGACACCGACCACGGCACCGACGCGACCACCCGGGTGCTGGTGCGCACAGCCGGCCCCGACGGCGCAGATTTCCAGACCGTCGGCGTGGGCCCCAACATCATCGAGGCCTCCTGGGAGGCGATCGCCGATGCGTACACCTTCGGGCTGTACACGGCAGGCATCGAACCGGCGTGACTTCTCGCCGGGCCGCATCGGCGCGGACGGCGCAGACTCCGCTACTGTGCAGCTATGGCTCAACTTGTGCTCACGGCGATCGGTGACGACCGTGAAGGTCTCGTGTCCTCCCTGGCGGAGCAGATCGACGCTCACGGAGGCAACTGGCAGGAGAGTGCCCTGTCGCACCTCGCGGGGAAGTTCGCCGGCGTTGTGCTGGTCGAGGTTCCCGGCGACCGCGTGGAGGGCCTCACCTCGGCTCTCGCGGAGCTCGAGCAGAGCGTGGGCCTGCGCGTCGATGTCACCGACGCCCGCGACCAGGGTGGCCCCACCGGTGACGGGGATGCTGCCGAGGCACGCTCCCGCACTCTCACCCTGCAGCTGATCGGGCAGGACCGTACCGGCATGGTGCATGACGTGACCTCCACCATCGCTTCCTTCGGCGCCTCCATCGAGGATCTGCGTACCCGCACCGCCGACGCCCCCGAGGGTGGAGGCGTGCTGTTCATGGCTGAGGCGCTGGTGCATCTGCCGGCCGAGGGCGACGAGGCCGAGGTGCGCGACGCTCTGGAGAAGATCGCCGCCGAGCTGATGGTCGACCTCGACCTCGACGACGCCTTCTGACTCCCCGAACGACCCGCTACCGCACCCTGTCCGGAAACTGGTACTCAGCCGCTATGCGCCGATCGTCGACCGACGACCCTCCGTTGCCCCGCCCGTCCCGTGACGGGAAGGATCTCTGATGGGCAC
This sequence comes from Brachybacterium sp., assembly GCA_030538435.1. Classification (GTDB taxonomy): domain Bacteria; phylum Actinomycetota; class Actinomycetes; order Actinomycetales; family Dermabacteraceae; genus Brachybacterium. The sequence goes on along the minus strand of JAUNUA010000070.1, from coordinate 9,390 downwards.
CACCGTGCTCCTGATCCTGCTGGGCATCGCCATCATCCTCGCCCTGATCGCAGCGAACGGCCTGTTCGTGGCGCAGGAATTCGCCTACATGTCGGTGGATCGCTCGCGCCTGCGGGCCCGCGCCGCCGAGGGCGATCAGGGGGCCGCCCGCGCGCTCGAGGTCACGGGACGCACATCGTTCATGCTGTCCGGGGCGCAGCTCGGCATCACTGTCACCGGTCTGCTCGTCGGGTACGTCGCCGAACCGCTGGTGGGGGAGAGCCTCGGTCGGCTGCTCGGCACCGCCGGGGTCCCGGCCGCCCTCAGCATCAGCCTTGGCACTGCCGGCGTGCTGGTGATCGCCACCATTGTGCAGATGATCTTCGGAGAGCTGTACCCGAAGAACCTCTCCATTGCCGCGCCGGAGCCGATCGCGAAGGCCCTCTCCCGTTCCACCCTGATCTACCTGAAGGCCTTCGGCTGGCTGATCACGGTGTTCGACAAGGCCGCCGATGCGCTGCTGCGCGCCGTGCGGATGGAACCCGTGCACGACGTCGACTCCACCGCTACCGCGGAGGACCTGGGGCGCATCGTCGCGGACTCGCTGCGCAGCGGCGACATGCCCGAGGAGCTGGGTGTCCTGATCGATCGCGTGCTCGACTTCCCTGAGCAGGATGCCGAGCACGCGATGATCCCCCGCAGCCAGGTCGACACCGTCGAGGAGGACACCACCATCGGGGAGCTGCGGGAGATGATGGCCCGCGCCCACACCCGCTACCCGGTCCTCGACGACGATGGCGACCCTGTCGGCCTCGTCCAACTCACGGATCTCCTGCGCAGCGACCACCCGGACGACGCCCCGGTCACGGCGATCATGCAGGAGTCGCTGGTGGTGCCGGAGCGGATGCCGCTGCCGGACGCGCTGGCGAAGATGGCCGCCGCCCGGCAGGAGCTGGTGTGCGTGATCGACGAGTTCGGCACCTTCGCCGGCATTCTGACGGTCGAGGACCTCGCCGAGGAGCTAGTGGGCGAGCTGCACGACGAGCACGACGAGGACCTCGAGGACGTCACGGAGGACGGCGAGGACTCCTGGGAGATGGACGGTGACATTCACGTCGATGAGCTCGAGCGGTTGATCGGCCACCCGATGCCGGAGGGGGAGTACGAGACACTCGCCGGGCTGCTGATCTCGGAGCTGGGGGAGCTGCCCGCGGAGGGTCAGACCATGCGGATCTCGCTCCCCGAGGTGCCCAGTGACTACGTGTCCGACGAGATGGTCGAACGCAGTCTCGAGGTGGAGGTCCTGGAGATCGACAAGCACGTCCCCAGCCGGGTGCACGTGGAGCTGGATGTCACGCCGGTCGATGAGGACGCCGCAGCAGCGCAGGCGGCAGCCGAGGCAGAGGCGGCGTCTGGCGCTGACGCCGAGGACGGGGAGGGCCGATGAGCACCGATCCTCTCTTCGTGACCGTCTCCACGGTTCTGCTGATCGCGGTCAGCGCGTTCTTCGTCATCATCGAGTTCTCGCTGCTGGCTGCCCGGCGCCACCGTCTGGAGGCGGAAGCGTCCACGAACCGCAATGCCCGCGCGGCGCTGCGCGGCATCAACGAGCTGACCGTGATGATGGCCGGCGCCCAACTCGGCATCACGCTGTGCACGTTCGCCCTCGGCGCGATCACCAAACCCGGGGTGGACGCGGCCCTGCTGCCGGTGCTGACAGGCGTCGGCATCCCCGGCGCGGTCGCCGGGACCGCATCCTTCGTCCTGTCCCTCCTGGTAGTGACCTTCCTGCACCTGGTGATCGGGGAGATGGCGCCGAAGTCGTGGGCGATCGCTCACCCGGAGCTGTCGGCGAAGACAGTGGCGGTGCCCGCCCGCGTGTTCATCACCGTGGTGCGACCCCTGCTGCTGTTCGTCAACGCCGTGGCGAACCGGCTGGTCGCGGCGAGCGGCGTGGAGCCGGTCGACCGGGCGGCCGCCGGAGGCCATGACGCGGAGACGATCCGGCAGCTGGTCGAGCACTCCGGCACCGAGGGAGTCCTCACCAAGGAGTTCCACGATCAGCTGTCGGAGGTGCTGGCCCTGCGGGAGCAGACCATCGAGTCGCTGATCGACCCGGACGACCCGTCCACGCAGGTGGAGGAGGACGGGACCGTCGCCGACGTGCAGCGGGAGGCCATCCGCAGTGGGCACAAGCGGATCATCGTGCACCGGCCCGGGGACGGCCCGCCCGGAGTGATCCACGTGCGCGACACCCTCTTGGAGGACGCCGCCCGCCCGGTGGGCGAGCTGGACCGCGAGGCGTTCACCATGGACGCCGACACGCCCGTGCACGAGGCCCTGACCAGGATCCGCGAGGCGAACGAACTGCTCGCCGCGGTGATGAAGGACGGCCGGTTCATCGGCGTCATCACCGTCGCGGACATCATGCACCGTGTGCTGCCCAGCGGCAGCGAGGCCCCCGTCGGCTGAGAGCAGAGGCGGCCTCAGAACCCGCCGGTCTCCCCGACCCGGGTGATCGCGAGGACCGGTTCGCCCGCCTCGTCGGTCGCCTCCAGGTCGAGTTCCGCCTCGATCGCCCAGTCCCGGTGGTGGTCGGGGTCGTCGATCACCTGGCGGATCCGCCAGAGCTTCGACTCCTCCTCGATGATCATCAACTGCGGTGAGCGGGCAGGCCCGTCGATACCGACGTGATCGTAGGTGTCGTAGTAGGCGTCCATCGCCTCGGCCCACGCCGCGCGGTCCCAGCCGGAAGCGCCGTCGAGCTCGCCGAGGCGCTCCTCCCGCTCGAAAGCGAAGTGCTCGACGCGCTGCCACATCGCGGCCCGCACCATCTGGCGCAGCACCTTGGTCTGCGCGGAGAGCGCGCGCGGGCTGTCCGGTCGCAGCTCACTCGCCGCATCACCCGTGCCCTCCTCGGGATGGGAGAGCGCCTCCCACTCGTCCAAGAGCGAGGAGTCGATGCCGCGCACCAGCACCCCCAACCATTCGATGACGTCGTCCAGCTGGTCGGTGCGCAGGTCCTGCGGGATGGTGCGGCGCATCGCCTGGTAGGCGTCGGAGAGGTAGCGCAGCACGATGCCCTCGGAGCGGGCGAGCTGGTAGCGCTGCACGAACTCGCTGAACGTCTGCCCGGTCTCGTAGATCTCCCGGACGATCGACTTGGGGGAGAGGTCGCCCTCGCGGACCCACGGGTGGGAGGCGCGGTAGATCTCCAGCGCGGCCTCGAGGTCCTCCGCGAGCGGCTTCGGCCAGGTGACCTCGTCCAGCATCGACATCCGCTCGGTGTACTCGACGCCGTCGGCCTTCAGCTCCGCGAGCAGCTCGCCCTTCGCGGCGTTCTGCTGCGCGAGCAGGATCTGCATCGGGTCCTCGAGGACCGCCTCGATCACCGAGACGGTGTCCAGCGTGAGGGTCTCGGACTCCTCGTCGAGCGAGTCGATCATCGCGATCGCGAAGGGCGCGAGCGGTTGGTTCATGGTGAAGTCCAGCTGCAGATCCTCGACGAGCGCGATCCGCCTGCCCAGATGGTCCACCTCCTGCAGCACCTCGACGATGTCCGCCGCACGCAGCCCACGGAACATCTCCACGGCGGCTCGGACCAGGGCCTTCTTCTGCGCCGGTGTCTGGTGGGAAGACATGATGAGGTGCCGGGCGGACTGCGCCGCGCTGCCGGGCCGGGCGATCAGCGCGAGCAGCATTGACGGGGTGATCCGCAGGACCGGGCGGAGCGCCTCGGGCGGGTTCGTGACCAGCTTCTCCAGGTTCTGCTCGCTCCAGGAGACCTCACCGTCGGGGATCTTCGGCTTCGGCTCCTTCTTCCGCTTCTTCGCGGAGTTCGGAACCTTCCCGGCCCCCTCACGGGCGGCCTGCTTCTTACGCTGGCGTTCGAACTCGATGGTCCATTCCGGGGCCTGCACGACCACATGGCCGACGGTGTCGAATCCCGCGCGGCCCGCGCGCCCGGCGATCTGGTGGAACTCGCGGGCGTTCAGCAGGCGCTTGCGCTTCCCGTCGAACTTCGCGAGGCCGGTCAGCAGAACGGTGCGGATCGGCACGTTGATCCCGACGCCCAGTGTGTCCGTGCCGCAGATGACCTTCAGCAGCCCGGACTGGGCGAGGCGCTCGACGAGCCGACGGTACTTCGGGAGCATTCCCGCGTGATGCACGCCGATGCCCTCGCGCACCAGTTTCGACAAGACCTTCCCGAAGCCCTTGGAGAAGCGGAAGTCGCCGATCAGGTCCCGGATCTGCTCCTTCTCCCCGGGGCCGAGGATGCGTGTGCCCAGCAGCGCTTGGGCCTGCTCGAGGGCGGCGCGCTGGGTGAAATGGACGATGTAGACGGGCGCGTCGCGCTCGTCGAGGATCCGCTCGATGGTCTGCGGCAGGGGTTCCAGCGACCAGCGGAAGTCCAGCGGCACGGGCCGCGGGGCATCGTCGACGACGGTGACGCGGCGGTCGCTGCGCTCTTCGAGATCCGAGACGAAGAAGGAGACATCGCCGAGGGTGGCGCTCATCAGCACGAACTGGCAGCTCGGGAGCTCGACGAGCGGGACCTGCCAGGCCCAGCCGCGCTGGGGGTCCCCGTAGAAGTGGAACTCGTCCATCACCGCGAGGCCGATGTCGGAGGTGGGGCCGTCCCGTAGGGCGTGGTTGGCGAGGATCTCCGCGGTGCACACGATGATGGGGGCGTCGTGGTTCACGGAGGAGTCGCCGGTCATCATCCCGACCATGTCCGCGCCGAACATGGCGACCAGGTCGAAGAACTTCTCCGACACGAGCGCTTTGATGGGCGCGGTGTAGTAGGCCTTCTCGCCGCGGGCGACAGCCGCGAAGATCGCCGCGTACCCGATGGTGGTCTTCCCTGACCCGGTGGGGGTCGCCGCGATCACGTGGTCACCGGCGGCGATCGCCAGCAGCGCCTCCTCCTGGTGCGGGTAGAGGGTGCGGCCCACGTCCTCCTGGCTCGCGAGGAACCCGTCCACGATCGCATCCTGGCCGGCAGCCGGGGCCTCGGGGTCCAGGTGAGCGGCGCCGGGGAGGAAGGGAGCGAGAGCAGGCATGGGCTCCAGTCTGCCAGGGGCCCCGAGCCGTCTGGGCCACGGTGGGATGGGGTCCGGGTGCCGCGCCGTTACGCAGATTCCGGCACCAGATCCGCGACCTCGGTGAGGATCCGATGCCGCAGCTCATCGGCTTGGCCGGCGAGGGTGCGCTGACGGCGCACGTACTCCGCCTTCCCCTCCGTCGTCTCGATCGGCACCGCGCCGTAGCCCAGTCCTCGCACGTCGTAGGGGCTCGCCTCCATGTCCAGCACGCGGGTCTCCCGCGCGTGCTCGAAGCAGTCCAGCACCAGGGCCGACGGCACCAGAGGCACGAGCTTCATCGCCCACTTGTACAGGTCCATGCCGACGTGCAGGCATGCCGGGTTGTCTCGCTGGATCTGGGTCTGCCGGGTCGGCTCGACGGCGTTTCGTGGTCGCGCCGCCGGGGTGAAGAAGCGGAACGCGTCCACGTGGGAGCACACCAGGCGCTCCTGCTCGACGACGGCATCCGTTTCCTCGCGGCTGAGTCGCAGCGGCAACGCCTCGTGACGCTGTTCGTCCGCGCCCAGTCGATACACCATTGCCCATTCGTGCAGCCCGAAACAGCCGAAATTCGGTGTGCGTCGTGGCATGGAGGACGCCTGCAGCAGACGCACCATGAAGCCGAGCGCGTCGCCGCGCTCGCGCAGGAACCGCGCCACATCAGCCCGGCGACCGTCTGGGCCGTCGAGGTACCACGTGCGCGAGTCCCCGTCGGGCGAGATATCCCCGCTCATTGGGCGGTCCTTATCGCTGACATCCGCCGCGGGGTCGTAGGCGGTCCGCCAGCCCGGATGCCAGCGCCGTAGGCGGGCAGGGGAGAAGGGGTAGTAGGTGAACAGGAAGTCCTCCACCGCGTCTGTCTCGCCCCGGGTCACTCGCGCCCGACGCGCTGCGGTGAGGGCATCGGCGCGGCGCTCGTGGTCGACCCTGGCCACTCTCGCCGCGTCGGCGTCGAACACCCTGGTCGGCCGCGTGGTCGAAACGGGATGCAGGGTGGGTGTCATAGCGCCAGTCTCGCAGTGTCTCACCGGGATGAAGGACGTGCGAAGCCGACGCTCCGAGCATCAGCCGGCAAAGATGGTGTTGACCAGGGGTTTTTTTATGGGCGCCTCGGTCTGCCACGATGCCCACATGGTCACCGTGCGCCTTGTCGAACCGTCGGATCACACCGCTGTGCGGGGTCTTGCTGATCGTCTGAGCATCGGGGTTGCCCCGTGGCGCGACCCATCCGGTGCCAGGACGGCGATCCGGTCGTGGGTCGACGACGCCCTCGAGAGCCACGATCCTGCGCGCGCCCCCGTCCTCGTCGCGGTCGAGAGCGAGCAGATCGTGGGATTCGCCACCGGAGGTGAGCGGGTCCACTGGTCGGGCGCGGTCGATGCCTACATCGGGGAGTTGGTCACCCAGCGAAGCCACGAGGGCCGTGGCATCGGCGCAGCCCTCGTCGACGCTCTCGTGGACTGGGCCCGCTCCCGCGGATACACGCGCATAACCCTCGAGACGGGCGCCGCGAACGGTCGCGCGCGAGCCTTCTACGCCCGCCGCGGCTTCGAGACCGAGGAGGTCGTCCTGACCCGCAGTCTCCACCCGGACCCGGCCCCGGAGCCGCGGGCCACCTCCTAGACTGGCATGCATGCGCATCGCCCGATTCACCACCGGTGAGGACCCGCAGTACGGCATTGTCCAGGAGAAGGACGGCCGGGAGATGGTCTACGCCATCACCGGTGACCCCCTGTACACCGAGATCCGCCCCACCGGCACCGTGCTGCCGCTGGAGGATGTCCGACTGCTCGCCCCGGTGATCCCGCGCTCCAAGATCGTGTGCGTTGGCAAGAACTACGCCGCCCACGCCGAGGAGATGGGCGGCGAGGTGCCCGAGCAGCCGCTGCTGTTCCTGAAGCCCAACACCACCGTCGTCGGCCCCGGCGACCCCGTCGTCATCCCCTCGTACAGCGAGGAGATGAGCCTCGAGGCCGAGCTCGCCGTGGTCATGAAGGCCATGGCGAAGGACATCGTCGCGGAGCAGGCCCGCGAGGTCATCCTCGGCTACACCTGCGCGAACGACCTCACCGCCCGGGACGCCCAGCGCGAGGAGAACCAGTGGTTCCGCGCCAAAGCGTTCGACGGTTCCTGCCCCCTCGGCCCGTGGATCGAGACCGACCTCGACGTCACCGGCCTGCGCATCACCTCCCACGTCGACGGGGAGATCGCCCAGGACGGCACCACCGCGGACATGGTCCACACCGTCCCCGCGCTCATCGCCGAGATCTCCCGCGTGGTGACCCTGCTCCCGGGCGACGTGGTCCTCACCGGCACCCCGGCCGGGGTGCGCACCGTTCCCGCCGGCAGCGACCTCGAGGTCACCATCGAGGGCATCGGCTCCCTGGCCACTCCCGTCGCTGCCCGCTGACCATCCCCCGCATCCGCCTCCAGGAGAACGCCCGCGTGAGCCCCACCCCCGACACCGCCCCGACCGTCCATGCCGAGCAGGAGCTCGACCCCGCCGAGGTGCGCGTCCGCTTCTGCCCGAGCCCCACCGGCACCCCGCACATCGGGATGGTCCGCACCGCCCTGTACAACTGGGCGTACGCCCGTCACACCGGCGGAAAGCTGATCTTCCGCATCGAGGACACCGACGCCGCCCGCGACAGCGAGGAGTCCTACCACCAGCTGCTGGACGCGATGCGCTGGCTCGGCATCGACTGGGACGAGGGCGTCGAGACCGGCGGGCCGGACGGCCCCTACCGGCAGTCCGAGCGCTCGGGCATCTACCAGGACGTCATCGACAAGCTCCGCGCGGCCGGGCACATCTACGAGTCGTACTCGACCGCCGAGGAGATCGCCGAGCGCCACCGCGCCGCCGGACGCGACCCCCAGCTCGGCTACGACGGCCACGACCGTGACCTCACCGAGGAGCAGAAGCAGGCGTTCCGCGAGGAGGGTCGCGACCCGGTGTGGCGGCTGCGGATGCCCACGGAGGACGTCACCTTCACCGACCTGGTCCGCGGGGAGATCACGTTCCGCGCCGGTTCCACCCCCGATTTCGTCGTGGTCCGCGCGAACGGCCGGCCGCTCTACACCCTGGTGAACCCGGTCGACGACGCGCTCATGGGCATCACCCACGTGCTGCGCGGAGAGGACCTGCTGTCCTCCACCCCGCGTCAGGTCGCGCTCTACCGGGCCCTGATGGACATTGGCATCGCCGACCGGGTGCCCGTCTTCGGCCACCTCCCGTACGTGATGGGGGAGGGGAACAAGAAGCTCTCCAAGCGCGACCCCGAGTCGAACCTGTTCCTCTACCGTGAGCGGGGTTTCCTGCCCGAGGGCGTCGTCAACTACATCGCCCTGCTCGGATGGGGATACAGCGCCGACCAGGACGTCTTCACCCGTGAACAGCTCATCGAGCGCTTCGACGTCGCCGACGTCAACGCCAATCCGGCGCGCGTGGACATGAAGAAGGCGACCGCCATCAACGCCGATCACATGCGGATGCTCGATCCGGCCGATTTCACCGAGCGGATGCTCCCCTACCTGCAGGAGGCGGGCGTGCTGTCCACCCCGGTCACAGCGGAGGAGCACGCCCTGGTGGTCGCCGCGACCCCCCTCGTCCAGCCGCGCATGAACCTGCTGGCCGAGGCGCCCGACATGCTGCGGTTCCTCTTCCTCGCCGACGCCGACCTCGAGGTCGAGGACGATGCACTGAAGAAGCTCGGCGACGACCCCGTCGGCGTGCTGGACCGGGCCATCGCCGAGGTCGAGGGTGTCCCCGAGGACGCCTTCACCGCCGCCCGACTCGAGGAGGTGCTGCGGGCCGCCATCGTCGAGGACATGGGAGTGAAGCCGCGCCTCGCTTTCGGTCCACTGCGCTCGGCGATCTCCGGGCGGCGCATCTCGCCGCCGCTCTTCGAGTCGATGGAACTGCTGGGGCGCAGCTCGAGCCTCACCCGGCTGCGGGTGCTGCGCGAGCGCCTCGCCGCCTCCTAGCACCTGCCTCCGCCACGGGGCACGGTGCCGCAGGCCAGGGGGGCGGGTGGGAGACCTCACAGGCCACAGGCAGGATTCGGCTTTGCCCCAGGCAGGTCGGAGCCGATAGAGTCGTACCTCGGTACGGCGCACGACGTGCCCGACTGCGGTCGGTCCACCTCCGAGCCGATACCCCCTTGGGGTATGGTGTAATTGGCAACACGGCTGATTCTGGTTCAGTTGTTCTAGGTTCGAGTCCTGGTACCCCAGCGCAGTACACGACCGGTTTCCGGTCATCATATGGTTCGAGCCCCGTTCGTCTAGCGGCCCAGGACGCCGCCCTCTCACGGCGGTAGCACCGGTT
>JAUNUA010000069.1 GCA_030538435.1 Brachybacterium sp. | reverse complement strand
GGGATCAGCGCGCCGAGCCCGCGTCCGAGGCCTCGCTTCTGCGTCATCTCTATCCTTCGCTTCGTCCAACTTCGGTCACGACATGATTCGGCGCGACGGGGCAGCCCTGCCCCTCGGTTCTCGGTGCCGTGCTCAGGGCACCGGGCGCTGCGTGAGCTCCAGGGCGGCGGCCCGGTAGGCCAGCGCGCCACTGCTGCTCGGATCGTACGAGAGTACCGTCTGCCCGTAGCTCGGGGCCTCGGAGATCCGCACCGACCGCGGGATGGTGGTGGCCATCGTCTGCTCCGCGAAGTGGTCCCGCACGTCCTGGGCGACCTGCGAGGCGAGACGGGTGCGGGCGTCGTACATCGTGATCAGGATGGTGGAGACCACGAGCTCCGGATTCAGATGCGCCTTGATGAGGTCGATGTTCTTCAGCAGCAGCGTGAGGCCCTCCAGGGCGTAGTACTCGCTCTGGATCGGGATCAGCACCTCCCGCGCTGCGACCAGGGCGTTCACCGTCAGCAGGCCCAGCGACGGTGGGCAGTCCACCAGAACGTAGTCCAGGTGCGGATCCCCGGCCTTCTCCCGGGAGGCGAGGTGGTCGCGGATCGCACCGCGCAGCCGGTTCTCGCGGGCAACCATCGAGACCAGTTCGATCTCGGCGCCGGACAGGTCGATCGTCGCCGGCGCGCACCACAGGTTCTCGATGTCGGGGCACGGTTGGATGACGTCGCCCATCGCTGCGGACTCCACCAGCACCTCATACATGCTGGGGACCTCTGCGTGGTGGTCGATGCCCAATGCCGTGGAGGCGTTGCCCTGCGGGTCGACGTCGACCACCAGGACGTTCAGCCCGCCCTGGGCGAGGGCCGCCGCAAGATTCACGGTGGTGGAGGTCTTCCCGACCCCACCCTTCTGGTTGGCGATGGTGAGGATGCGGGTCTGTGCGGGCGCATCGAACTCGCGACCCTCCAGGTCACGGCGGCGCGCGTGGTCCTGCTGCAGCTGGCGCATGATGGGGCTGTCGTCCTGCTGCTCCCCGCTCACGGGGGTCCCTTCTGCTCCGGCGCGGTTCTCAGCTCGTGGCGCCATGCCCGGCTCCTCTCCGTGTCGGCCCCGCCATGCGGCGCTGGACCGTGACCACTGTAGTGGGAACATCGACCTCGCCCACGCCGGCCCGGACCACGCGGGGATCGCGTCCACCCAGCCGGGTGAGGGTGTGCTCCGCACGCTCGATCTCCTCTCCCGCGCTGCTGCCCTTCATCGCCAGCAGCGACCCGCCGTCGGCGACCAGCGGCAGGGTCCACCGGGCGAGCTTGTCGAGCGCCGCGACCGCGCGGGCGGTGACGATGTCGAAGGTGCGCTCACCGTGGAGATCCTCGGCGCGTGAGCGCACCACGTCGACGTCGAGCTCGAGTTCCTCCGTGACCTCCTGGAGCCAGCTCGCGCGACGCTGCATGGTCTCGATCAGGGTGATCCTCAGATCGGGTCGGGTGATCGCCAGGACCACCCCGGGCAGGCCTGCACCGGAGCCCACGTCGGCGAGGGTGCGGGCCTGTGCGGGCAGGACGTCGCCGAGCAGCGCGCAGTTCAGCAGATGGCGCTCCCACAGTCGTTCGACCTCCCGCGGACCGATCAGACCACGCTCCACGCCGGGACCGGCCAGCAGGTCGGCGAACGTCTCCGCGACCTGCAACCGGTCGCCGAACAGGCGCTCGGCGATGGGCTGCAGCCCCGCGGAGAGGGCGGGGACGTCGGAACTCATGGGCGGATCCTCCCGCGACGACGAATCAGCTCGGGTAGATGACGACGTGGCGGTTCTTGCCCTCGCCGTCGGACTCCGAGCGCAGACCCTCGCGCTTGACGACATCGTGGACGACCTTGCGCTCGAAGGGGTTCATCGGGCGCATCGGCTGGGACTCACCGGACTCCTTGACCTCGGCGATCGCGCGGGCGGCCAGGTCCTCCAGGCTCGTCCGGTGCTCCGCCCGGAATCCGCCGATGTCCAGCATCAGCCGTGAACGCTGCCCGGTGCGGGTCTGCACCGCCAGCCGTGCGAGCTCCTGGAGGGCATCCATCAGCTCGCCCTTGGGCTCGTTGAGGGAGTTCATGCGGGTGGCGCCTCGGATCTCGACGCTCGCACGGTCGCCGTCGACATCGATGTCGATATCACCGTCGAGGTCGGCGATGTCCATCAGCTCCTCGAGGTAGTCGGCGGCGATGTCGCCTTCCTCCTCCAACTGCTCCAGACGCTCCCGGTCGCCGTCCTCGGCGCTGTCCACGCCATCGGGGTCATCGGTGCCGGAGGCATCCTCGACCTGCTCGGCCTCGGCGGCTGGTGCAGTCTTGGGCTGCTCCGTTGACTCGGACGGTGCGGGGGCTGGGGTCTCCTCACCCTCCGGCGCGTCCGTACGCGGGTTCTCACTCATCGGTCCTCCTGGGGAACAAAAGGGGATGCGGGCGGCGTCGGTGCGCCGCTCCGCCGGGGGGTGGTTCAGGCGGCGCCGCCGGCCTTGTTGCGCCCGCCGCGGTTCTTCTTCTTGCCGGTCGTGCCCTTGCCGGTGGAGCCGGTCGCCTTGGAGCTGCCGGCACTGGACGGGGGAGTCTCCTTCGCGGCAGCCTCTCGGGCGGCGCGGCGCTCCTCCTGGGCGCGGGCGCGGGCCTCACGGGCCGCCTGCACGCGCTCCTCATCGGACAGCTTCTTGCCGGAGCGGTCGCGAGCGGTGGGCTGGACACGGATCGGGGTGTCGTCCTCGACGACGGTCTTGCGCTTCGGCGGGGTGAAGTCCAACGGCTCCAGTCCCTTGCGCTCCCGCTTGGCGTTGATCCGCTCGTGGCGGGCCTTCTCCGCGGCGGACCCCGGGGTCGGGGTGCGGCGGATGACGATCCACTGCTGGACCAGGGTCCACAGGTTCGTGGTGAGCCAGTAGACGAGCACGCCGATCGGCATGCTCGGTCCCGTGATGACGTAGATGAACGGGAGCATGTACAGCAGCATCTTCTGCGTGTTCGCCATCGGCCCCTCGAGGGCGGCCGGCGGCATGTTCCGCATCGTCAGTTCCTTCTGGGTGATGAAGGTGACGAAGCACATCGCGGCGATGATGAGACCGGCGATGATGCGCGTGGACATCCCGCCGTCCGCGGCGAGGAAGCTGTCGGAGATGGTGGTGCCGCCGACGATGATGGCGTTGTGGGCGCTGTCGGCGAGCTCGGCGGTGAGCGGTCCGAACGCCTGGTCGTTCTCCGCCGCCCGCGGCAGCTGGGTGAACAGCATCCGGAACAGCGCGATGAAGATCGGCATCTGCAGCAGCAGCGGCAGGCAAGAGGACAGCGGGTTGGCCCCCGCCTCCTTGTAGATCGACATGGTCTCCTGCGCCATGGCCTGGCGGGAGGCCTGATCGGTCTTGCCCTTGTACTTCTTCTGGATGGCCTGCAGTTCCGGGGAGACCATCTGCATAGCGCGCGAGGCGCGGATCTGGCGCACGAACAGGGGGATGATCAGAGTGCGGATGACCGCGGTGAGACCGACGATGGACAGCAGCCATGTCCAGCCCGAGTCGGGATCCATGACGGTGGACAGCAGCGCGTGGAACTGCACCATGATCCACGCGACCGCCCACTCGATGGGGTAGAGGATGTTGCTCATCGGCCTGATCTTCCTGCCGTCGGCATGCGCATGACGTTCATGCGGGATGACGGCTGCGGGTCGGGGGTCTCGGACAAGGGTAGGGGCTGAAGGTTGCGGGTGCGGCCTTCAGGAGCGGACGGGTCGTGGAGTGGTCCACATACCCGGCGCCGGCACGGGGTCCACCCCACCCCGTGTCAGCGGATTGCAGCGCAGGATCCGTCCCGCGGTGAGCAGGACTCCCTTCACTGCGCCGTGCACGCGCAGGGCGTCTCGGCAGTACTGGGAGCAGACGGGCGCGAAGCGGCACGACGGCGGCGTGTACGGGGAGATCCCCCGCTGGTAGGCGAGCACGGGGAGGACGAGGATCCTGCGCGGCAGCGACCGCAGGCCCCCGGTCATCGGTCGGTCCCGGTGGACAGCGACGCTGCCCGCCGCTCGAGCTTCCGGCAGGCCCCCGCAAGGGCCGCGTCGACCTGCTCGGTGAGGTCAGCAAAGGGCACGTCCTGGATGCCGGGCAGCGCCCGCACCACGCAGGTGGCACCGGTGGGCAGACTCGTGACGCGCTCGTCCATGATTGCGCGCAGCCGGCGTGTGACGCGGTGACGGACCACGGAGTTGCCCACCTTCCCCGACACGACGAATCCCACGCGGGCCACCGCTGGTGCCTCGGCGAGGAGGGCGAGGTGGACGACCACGTGGGATCGGGCGCTGCGGACCCCCTGACGAGGGACCCGCCGGAAGTCCTGGCTGGAGCGAAGCCGGTGGCGAGCCCGCATTACGGGGCTGCCGGACCGCGGGTTCGGCGCCCCGCGCAGCACTGCCGCTCCGCCGGTTCGCCGGGCGGGCAGTACGGGCAGGGGCTCACCAGCATGCTCGTTGCCGCAGACTCAGGCCGACAGCTCGGTGCGGCCCTTCGACCGGCGGGCGTTGATGATGGCGCGGCCGGCGCGCGTGCGCATCCGCGCGCGGAACCCGTGCTTGCGGGCGCGACGACGGTTGTTCGGCTGGAACGTGCGCTTGGTCATGGGGATCTCCTCGGTCGACGGCGCGGGGCGCCTGGCGGTGGCATCGGGCCCGGCGCGGGCGGCGGGCCGACCGGGCATGGGCGGGCAGGTCGCATCACCTGTCGGCCGACAACATCCACGGGCGTGGCCCGTGAGAGGCTGTGGAGCTCCGGGAAGGCACCGCGCTCGCGCGCAGTACGGACTGATCGAGTCTAGGGTCCGCTGTCAGGGGGGTCAACGGCGACGGGCACCGGTTCCTGAAGTGTGGGCGGATTCTCAACAGGCCGCGGATGTGGGCACAATGTGGAAAACTGGCCCGACATCACGTGCACGATACGGCGTGACCCGCCCCCTCCCCTGGACCTCCGGAGCCCCTGCATGCACGACTCAGACGTCGACCCCGACGCCATCTGGGACGAGACCCTCGCGATCCTGCGCCGCGACGACGCGGTGAACGATCGGGTGATGGCCTTCCTGACCCTCTCGCGACTGGTCGCGATTCCGCGGGATACCGCCCTGGTCGCCGCACCGAACACCATGGCCAAGGATCTCTTCGAGACCCGCGTCGCCGGCCCGCTGCGCGACGCCCTCACCCAGGCCACGGGGCGCGACACCCGGTTCGCGGTGGTGATCGACCCGGACCTGCTGACCCGGAGTGACGACGAGGACGAATCGAGCGCGGGCGAGACGGGCCGGCGGACCCCCACTGTGGATCACGGTGTGGACAACTCTGGGGACGCCGGTGCACGGACATCAGCGCCGATCCCCGAGGCCCCGACGGCGTCACCGTCGGGCGGACTCCCCGAGACCGGGCCGATCGACCGGGACCCCGAAGCGCCGCTGTCGGACATCCTGCCCCCGCCGAGCACCGGAGCAGCAGGCATCGGCCGCGGCGGCAGCCTGCCCAGCAGCACCGAGCCATCGGCCGAGGCGACCGCCGAGCTGGGCGTCGGCCCCGGCGGGTCCCGTCACCTCCCCGCGGTCCCGCCACGACGCGAGGACCATGACCACCCGGACGATGAGACGATCGACGGGTCCACGACGCTCGGATCGGACTCCCGGCTCAACGGGAAGTACACCTTCGACACCTTCGTCATCGGCTCCTCGAACCGTTTCGCTCAGGCCGCTGCGTCCGCCGTGTCCGAAGCACCCGCGAAGGCGTACAACCCGCTGTTCATCTACGGCGGCTCGGGACTGGGCAAGACCCATCTGCTGCACGCCGTCGGTCACTACGCACAGTCGCTGTACGCGGGCATCGAGGTGCGGTACGTCAATTCCGAGGAGTTCACCAACGATTTCATCAACTCCGTGCAGTCCGGTCAGTTCGGCAAGGCACAGGAGTTCCACCGCCGCTACCGCGACATCGACATCCTGCTGATCGACGACATCCAGTTCCTGCAGCGCGCCCCGGAGACAATGGAGGCGTTCTTCCATACCTTCAACACGTTGCACAACGCCGACAAGCAGATCGTCATCACCTCCGACCTCCCGCCCAAGCAGCTGGGCGGCTTCGAGGATCGGATGCGCTCGCGGTTCGAGATGGGCCTGATGACCGACGTGCAGCCCCCGGACCTGGAGACCCGCATCGCGATTCTCCGCAAGAAGGTGGAGATGGAGGGCCAGAAGGAAGTACCCCGGGACGTCCTGGAGTACATCGCCTCGCGCATCTCCACCAACATCCGCGAACTCGAGGGGGCGCTGATCCGCGTGCAGGCGCTGCACTCCCTGTCCCGACAGCCGATGGACGTCTCCCTCGCCGAGAACGTGCTGAAGGACCTGCTGGCCCACGACGACGGCGCGGAGATCACCGCCTCCACGATCATCGCCCAGACCGCCTCCTACTTCGGGCTGACGGTCGACCAGATCACGGGTGGTGCCCGGACCCGCGTGCTGGTGACAGCCCGCCAGATCGCCATGTACCTGTGCCGCGAACTCACCGACATGCCCCTGATGAGCATCGGGAAGGAGTTCGGCGGGCGCGACCACACCACCGTCATGCACGCCAACAAGAAGATCTCCGAACTCATGAAGGAGCGCCGGGCGATCTTCAATCAGGTCACCGAGCTGACCGCGCGCATCAAGAACAGCTCCTCGCAGCAGAACCGTCGCTGACACGACCCCGGTTGCGAAAGTGACCGGAGGATGACATCGCTGTGAACACCAGGGCCGGTCAGAGGCGGTCTGTCCCCAGTGTGAACAACATTGTGGACAGTGTGGAGCAGTCGACAACGCACCAGGACCCGATGTGCACGAGAAATCAGCGGATCGAGCGCGCCGGAGGCATGTCATCCACAGGGCTCCCACAGGGGCGTGCCCGGCCATCCGGAATTATCGAACACCGGCTTTACGGCGATGACCTGCATCGATGATGCTTCTCCCCAGAATCCACCGCTGTGAAGAAGAGGATTGCAGTACCTAGAGCTCGAGTGGTGTGGATGGGGATGGCCGGACGTGCTCCGGGAGCGCCGACGGGCGGTCCGGGAGAGTCGCGAGGACGTGAGCTGGGGAATGACATCGGTGGGATTCGGCGTGTCGCGCGGGGGGTCCGGAGCAGTTAGGGTAGGGATCCCCGCGTCGGCGACCCCACGCAGCACAGATCCCTGGCATCACCTGCGGATCCTCGCGTGCTGGAGCACCCGGCGGCAGCACGATCGTCCCCATCCCGCCGCACGCCCGATGCGCCCGAACCCCACGAAGGAGCGGACCCGGTGAAGTTCCACCTCGACCGCGGAGCCCTGAACGACGCCGTCTCATGGGCGACCCGCACCCTCCCCGTCCGCCCGGCCATGCCCATCCTCCAGGGTGTGCGCATCATTGCCGACCCCAGCGGCGGTCTGCAGTTGTCGACCTTCGACTACGAAGTCAGCGCCCACATCACCCTCGAGGCAGAGGTCGACACCGGGGGTGAAGTCCTGGTCCAAGGCCGCATGCTCTCCGACATCGTCCGCGCCCTCCCCAACAAGGACGTCTCCGTGGCCCTGGAGGGCACGAAGCTGCAGGTCCGCTGCGGATCAGCGCGCTTCGCCCTGGCCACCCTCCCCGTCGAGGAGTACCCCCAGCTTCCGGCGATGCCGCCGGTCGCCGGATCGATCCAGGCCCACACCTTCGCCGAGGCGATCTCCCAGGTCACCGTCGCGGCCTCCAAGGACGACACCCTGCCCCTGCTGACGGGGGTGAAAGTCGAGATCGAGGGCGAGAAGATCACCCTGATGGCGACCGACCGCTACCGCCTGGCGATGCGCGAGCTGACCTGGAACCCCGCCAATCCCTCGGCCTCCACCACCGCCCTCGTCCGCGCCCGCACCCTGCAGGAGGTTGCCCGCTCCCTCGCCACCGGCGGCAGTGTCGACGTGGCACTCACTGAGGACTCCGGGGCGCAGATCATCGGCTTCGAGTCCGGCGGCCGGCGGACCACCTCCACCCTCGTCGACGGCGACTACCCGCCGGTGCGACGCCTGTTCCCCGACTCCGTGCAGATCACCGCGGTGGTCGCGACCGCGCCACTGATCGAGGCCGTCAAGCGCGTCTCCCTCGTTGCCGAGCGCAACACCCCCGTCCGTCTGTCCTTCACCGAGGGGCAGGTCGCGCTGGAGGCCGGCGCGGGAGATGACGCCCAGGCCTCGGAGGTCCTGGAGGCGCAGCTCGACGGTGAGGACATCACCGTCGGCTTCAACTCCGGGTTCCTGCTCGACGGACTCGGCGCGCTCGGCACCGACTTCGCGCGCCTGACCTTCACCGACTCGATCAAACCGTCGGTGATGAGCGGCCAGGACAGCCTCGAAGGGTCCGCGGACACCTCCTATCGGTACCTGCTGATGCCGATGCGCATCTGACCCTCCCCCCATCCGGGGTGGAGGTGAGACGACGGCGGCGTGGACGGAGGTGAGCGCATGCGACTGACCTCGTTGGCCCTCACCGATTACCGGTCCTACCCGAGCCTTGAGCTGGACCTCCAGCCGGGCATCACCGTGTTCGTCGGCCCCAACGGTCAGGGCAAGACCAATATCGTCGAGTCCCTCTGGTACCTGGCGACCCTCTCCAGCCACCGCGTCCCCCACGACGCCGCCCTCGTCCACCGCGGCGCGGCGAGCGCCATCATCCGCGCATCCTTCGTACGCGCCGACCGACCGCTGCAGGTGGACCTGCAGATCACCCCCGGACGCTCCAACACCGCACGACTGCAAGGGGCCCCGCTGAGCCGCCTCAGAGGCCTCCTCGGCGAGGTCCGAGCGGTGCTGTTCGCCCCCGAGGACCTCGGACTCGTCAAAGGCGACCCCGAGGGACGGCGCCGTTTCCTCGACGAGCTGCTGTTCGAGATCGCCCCGCGCTTCGCCGGCGTGAAGGCCGACTACGACCGCGTCCTGAAACAGCGCTCCCACCTGCTGAAGCAGATGCGCACCATGAAGCGCGGCCGCGCCGGACGCTCCGTCGGCGGGCTCGACCCCGAGGAGGCGGCCGAGTCGACGCTCGCGGTGTGGGACACCCAGCTCGCGACCGCCGGAGCGGAGCTGATGCGGGCCCGCATCCACCTGGTGAACCGGCTCCGCCCCCACGTCGGCTACTCCTATCTTCAGGTGGCAACCGATGAGGGCGCGGAAGCATCCCTCGACCTCCCGCCGGAGGATCGCGGGGAGGTGCAATCTCCGGCCGATGTCGCCTACCGTTCGGCGGTGCTGGAGGACCTCGGTGCCGGGCCCGGTGACCTCCCGCCCCTCACGACGCTGCGCGAGGCGATACTCACCCGGATCGGTGAGGTCCGCGAGGACGAGATCGACCGAGGTGTCACCCTTGTCGGACCCCACCGCGACGACCTGGAGATCCGTCTGCACGACTTCCCGGCGAAGGGCTACGCGAGCCACGGTGAATCCTGGTCGCTGGCTCTCGCCCTGCGCCTCGGCTCCTACGACCTGCTGCGTATCGAGGAGGGGGACCTCGGCGACGGGGAGCCCATCCTGATCCTCGATGACGTGTTCAGCGAGCTCGACGCCCACCGGCGGGAACGCCTGGGACGGATCGTTAGCGATGCCGGTCAGGTCCTCATCACCACCGCCAATGACACCGACATCCCCGAGTCCCTCGATGGGGAGATCGCCGTTGTCGAGGTGGCCCGGGGCAGCGCAACCCCCCGGCCTGCAGCGCCCCACGGAACCGGCACGCCCGGGGTCGATGGGAGCTCGTGGTGACCGTGCCCGAGGGCAGCCCCGGCAGCGACCGCGGTGCCAGCAGACTGAACCCCTACGACCTCGCGACCTGGCGCGGCGAGGCAGCGCGGGACTCCGACGTGGTCGACCTCAACGAGGACCGCCAACTGGACGCGAGTCCCATTGACTTCCGGGCCGACGACGAGACGGAGTCGGGAGAGGATCGGGGCCAGGGGGAGGCCGAGTACGACCCGCCGGAGCTGCAGCGCACAGCGAGCGACCCGTTCGAACTGGCCCGCCGCACCGTGAACCGCTCGCGCGCCTCCGCCCGGGACCGCGGACTGTTCCCCACCTCGCGCGCGACCCGCATGCGAGAGGCCCGCGATCGTTCCTCTCGCGCACCCGGGTTCTCCGGCGCCCGGCCCGATCCGCGCGACCCCCAGAGCATCGACTCGGTGCTGCGCAGGGTGCTGGACAATCTCGGCTGGAACGAGGGTCTCTCCTCCGGGAAGGTGCTGGAGGACTGGGAGGAGATCGTCGGCGACCAGATCGCCGCACACTGCTCCCCGGTGACCCTCGACGAGGGGGTATTGGTGATCAGTGCGAGCTCCTCGGCGTGGGCCAGCCAGATGCGCATGCTCTCCTCCCAGATCATCACCCGCATCCACGAGCACGTCGGCCGCGAGGTCATCAGCGAGCTGAAGGTGACCGGCCCCGCCGGACGATCGTGGAAGAAGGGCAAGCGCACCGTCACCTGGCGCGGACCGCGGGACACCTACGG
>JAUNUA010000068.1 GCA_030538435.1 Brachybacterium sp. | reverse complement strand
CGCAGGTTGGACAGCTTCCCGGCGCTCTTGTCGATCCGCACGTCGCCCTCGTCGAGCACGGCGATGCCGGCCGAGTCGTATCCACGGTACTCAAGGCGCGCGAGGCCCTGCAGGGCCACCTCGACCGGTCGGGCCCAGGGGGCGGAGGGAAGGGGGCCTGCGTATCCGACGATTCCACACATGCGGACCAGGCTAGCGCCCCGGAACGGCGTGGCCGTGTCGAGGGCCCGATCCCGGCGAGGCGTTGGTCACCGCGGCCACGCTCCGTGCGTGGCGCTGACCGGGCGCGGCGCGGGCCCGTCACCATCGGTCGCGCCGCCCCGTCGGCGGACCCATCGGCGACTCCAGTGGTGCATCCATCGGCGCATCCATGGCGGATCTGTCGGCGGACCCGACTGCCGGGCCACCCTCCGGGCACCGGGGCGGTGCGGCCGGTGGCTGTCGGACCTGGAAGAATGCACGCTCATGAAGTCCTCCTCGGTCCGCGCGGCCCTCTCCCCCTTCGATGAGATCCCGCGGGATGACTGGGCGCGGCTGTCCCGGGAGACACCGCTGCCGCTCGACGAGGAGGATCTGCGGAGGCTGCGGGGGCTCGGTGAACGGCTGGACCTGCAGGAGGTCGGCGACGTCTACCGGCCGATCTCCCGCCTGCTGAACCTGCAGGTCGCGGCGGCTCAGGACCTGCGGCGCGCCCGCGGGGACTTCTTGCACGAGACGCTGCACCGCACCCCGTACGTGATCGGGGTGGCGGGGTCGGTGGCGGCCGGGAAGTCCACCATTGCGCGCCTGCTGCAGGAGCTGATGGCGCGCTGGCCGGACACGCCCCGGGTGCAACTGGTGACGACCGACGGGTTCCTCCACCCCAACGACGTGCTCGAGCGGCGCGGCATCATGCACCGCAAGGGGTTCCCGGAGTCCTACGACCGGCGGGCGCTGCTGCGGTTCGTCGCGGACGTGAAGTCCGGACACGCCCGCGTGGAAGCGCCGGTCTACTCCCACCTGGTGTACGACATCGTGGAGGGCGAGTCGGTCGTGGTCGAGCGTCCGGATGTGCTGATCCTGGAGGGCTTGAACGTGCTGGCGCCCGCGCAGCCGCGGCGCGACGGCCGCATCGGCCTCGCGGTCTCGGACTACTTCGACTTCTCCGTGTACGTCGACGCGAAGCACGAGGACGTGCGCCGCTGGTACGTGGAGCGGTTCCTGACGCTGCGCAAGACGGCGTTCGCGGACCCGCAGTCCTACTTCCGGCGGTACGCGGAGCTGTCGGATGAGGAAGCGGTCGCGACCGCGCACCGGATCTGGGACTCGATCAACGGCCCGAACCTGGTGCAGAACGTGCTGCCGACGCGGGGACGCGCGGACCTGGTGCTGCGCAAGGGCTCCGACCATCAGGTCCACAGCGTCCTGCTGCGGCGCGTCTAGCAGTCCCCCGCTCCCCCCCCCGCACAGCCAGTGACCGGATTCCGCGCAGAGTCTGCACGGAATCCGGTCACTCACGTCAGGTGCGGCGGCGCTGCCGGCCTCAGCTGAGCGTGAGGCGCTCCTGCACGATCCCCACCAGGCGCTCGGCGACCTCTGTGGCCTGCTCGGCGGTGGCGGCCTCGACCATCACCCGCACCACCGGCTCGGTGCCGGAGGGGCGCAGCAGAACGCGACCGGTCTCCCCCAGCTCCGCCTCCGCGGACTCCACGGCGTCGAGCACTCCGCGGTCGATGGTGGCGCGGGTCTTGTCCACGTTCTTCACGTTGATCATGACCTGCGGGAGGCGCTCCACGACCGCGGCGAGCTCCGCGAGCCCCTTCCCGGTCTCGGTCATGCGCTGCAGCAGGTGCAGGGCCGTCAGCTCCCCGTCCCCGGTGGTGGCGTAGTCGCTCATGACGACGTGCCCGGACTGCTCACCGCCGAGAGAGTAGCCGCCGCGCTGCATCTCCTCGAGCACGTAGCGGTCCCCGACCGCGGTCTGGCTGAGGCTGATCCCGGCGTCCCGCATCGCGAGCTTCAGCCCAAGGTTCGACATGACTGTGGCGACGAGGGTGTCCTCGGGCAGGGCGCCCTTGTCCTTCAGCGCGAGGGCGAGGATCCCCATGATCTGGTCGCCGTCGACGAGGTTCCCCTCGGCGTCCACGGCCAGGCAGCGGTCGGCATCCCCGTCGAACGCGACGCCGCAGTCCGCGCCGAGCCGCACCACGGCCTCCTGCAGACCTTCGAGGTGGGTGGAGCCGCAGTCCTCGTTGATCTGCTTGCCGTCACTGCGGTCCCCGATCACGTGCACGGTGGCGCCGGCGGCGCGCAGGCACGCGGGCCCGGTGAGGTAGGCGGCACCGTTGGCGCAGTCGGCGACGACGGTGAGTCCGTCCAGTGGTGTGTCGACGCTGGAGACGAGGTGGCCGACGTACCGCTCCGCCGGTGAGGAGGAGACGGTGATGGTGCCGACCCGGTCCCCCTGGGGGCGATCCCATTCCTCGTGCATGCGCGCCTCGATGGCGTCCTCGACGGCGTCGGGCAGCTTCGTCCCGCCGTGGGCGAAGAACTTGATGCCATTGTCCGGGGCCGGGTTGTGGGATGCGGAGATCATGACGCCCAGCTCCGCGCCGGTGGACTGCACGAGGTGCGCCAGCCCCGGCGTGGGGAGCACCCCGGCGTCCTCGACGTCGACCCCGGCGGAGGCGAGGCCCGCGGAGACGGCGGCGGCGAGGAAGGGTCCCGAGGGGCGGGTGTCCCGGGCGATGATCGCCCGCGGGTGCGGCCCCTCGAAGGCCCCCAGGTCCGCCAGCACGTGGGCGGCAGCGACGGACAGCTCCACAGCGAGCTCCGCCGTGATGTCCTGGTTGGCGACGCCGCGCACACCGTCGGTTCCGAACAGTCGAGCCATGATCATCCTTCGTCAGGTGGTGGGGAACGGATCGAGCGTAGCGCCTTGCGACGGACGGGCCCGGACCGTGCAGGACGGTCCGGGCCCGATCCGCCGGAATGATCCGGGATCGCTCAGGCAGCGTTCACCACGCTTGCCGCCGTGCCGGTGGTCGCGACCTCTACGGCGTTGTCGAGCCCGCCGGTGACGAGGTTCGCGACCGCGGTCTCGGAGTAGAACGCGACGTGCGGGGTCAGCAGCACCTGGTCGTGGGCCAGGAGCTCCTCCAGGACGGGATCCCCGAGGTCCTTGTCGCGCCAGTCGAAGCGGAAGTACTCCTGCTCGTTCTCGTAGGTGTCCAGCGCTGCCCCGGCGAGGTGGCCGGAGTCGATCGCGTCCAGCAGCGCGCGGGTGTCGACGAGGGCGCCGCGTCCGGCGTTGACGACGATCGCCCCGGGGGCGAGGCGTGCCAGCATGTCGGCATCCAGCAGGTGGTGGTTCTCCTCGGTCGCCGGGATGTGCAGCGAGACGATGTCTGCGCCGTCGATGGCGTCCTCGATGGTGGCGGCGTAGGTGCCGATCGCGGCGAAGTCCTCCCGGGGGAACAGGTCGAAGGCGACGACGTCGGCCCCCAGGGCGCGGAAGTGCTGGGCGGTGCGGTACCCGATGGCGCCGGTCCCGATGATCGCCACTCGCAGGGTCGCGATCTCCCGGCCGATCAGGCCGATGAATCGGAAGTCCCGCTCCGCGTTCTTGCGCGCGATGGCGGGGAAGCTGCGGGTCAGGTGCATCGCGGAGGCGAGGGCGAACTCGGCGATGGCGTTCGGGGAGTACACGGGGACGTTGGTGATGGCGATCCCCGCGGCGCGGGCGGCCTCGAGGTCGAACATGTCGACCCCTGCGGTGCGGCTGGAGATCTGGGTGATGCCCAGTTCCCGCAGCCGGGCGTAGATCGCGGTGTCGGGCACGATCACCTGCTGCACGACGAGGGCGTCGTAGTCGGCGAGCTCCTCGACGGTCTCCATGGTGAGGACGTCGGTGGTGGTGGTCACCTCGTGGTCGGGGTGCGCTGCGCGCCACGCCTCGATGGCGGGGGTCTCGTCCTCGCGCACTCCCATGAACAGGATCTTCATCGCGTGTACCTTTCCGCGGGGTCTCCGCTGTGTCGGGTCGGGTGCCGCCGCCGGGGATCTCCCGGCAGCTGGGCAGGTCGGTGGGGCTCGGTCCGGTGTGGTCCTCAGCGGTCCCCGGCGGGGACGGCGCGGGATCCGCCGCGATCGGCGGCGCTGGCGGCGTGGTGGGACTCGCCCTGCGCGGGCTCATCGTGGTCGAGGGTCTTGTCCGCGGCGCCGGTGGTGACCGGGGCGCCCTGGGCCGCGAAGGCGAAGATCTGCGGGGAGTAGACCTTCAGCTTGTACGCGAGCAGCCAGTGCAGCAGCACGGCGACGCCGATCGGGATCACGAAGTAGACCACCGCGAGGGTGACCAGCAGGAAGACGGGGCTCATGTCCAGGCCCTGGGCGGCGGCGATCGGACCCACCAGCCCGGAGTGGCCGAAGCCGGCGGAGGCCGGGGTGCCGGTGATGCCGACCAGGCCGCCGATGAGTCCAGCGATTCCCGCGGCGAGAGCCAGCGGCAGCGCCATGATCGGGTGGCGGATGATGTTGCCCATCATCATCTTCATCGCGCCCAGGAACACCGACCAGGTGACGCCGGAGTTGTTGACGCGGAAGCTGCCCACCATCAGTACGGCGGCGGCGGCCGCGATGCCGACGTTCGCGGCGCCCGAGGCGGCCCCGGTGATCCCGATCGCGAGGGCCACGCCGACGGTGGAGATCGGGGAGACGATCATGATCGCGAAGATCATGGCGATCAGGACGGAGGCGACGATCCCGAGGCTGGGGTGCTCGGCAATGGCGTTGACGAGCGCCCCGATGCCGGTGGTGATGTAGCGGACGTAGGGCAGCAGCAGGATGCCCAGGAGACCGGAGACGCCACCGCCGATCAGCGGGAGGAACAGCACCGTGAGGCTGCCCAGGCGTCCGCCGACCCAGCTCAGGACGATCACGGCGATGGACGCGGTGATCATGGTGTTGATGAGGTCGCCGATGCCGACCAGCATCACGCCGGCGTCGTCGAACTGCATGGCGCCGGAGCCGACGAAGCTGGCGGTGCCAACGATGACCGTCTGCACACTGGTCATGCCGAACTGCATGCCGATGAGGATCCCGACGATCACGGGAACGGTGAACTGCAAGCCCATCACCACCTGGGCGAGGGTCGTGAAGAGGTCAATGCCGGGGAAGGTGGCGGCGAGGAATCGGAACAGCTCGCCGGTGATGGCGTTCGGGATCAGGCCGACGACGATGCCGACCGCTGCACCGTTCAAGACCCGGTCGAGGAAGAGCTTGGGTGTCATGGGCACGTCGAACACAGGGCGTCCTTCGCTGCGGGATCATCCGCGGGTGGAGGGTGGCGGCACCGCGGGGTGGGCGGCACCGGGACCGGACCGGGGTGGTGGTCGAACAGTCGCTTCGATTCTCACCTGGCCTATGAGGCCGGATACGGGACGTTGGTCCGAGTTGCGGCCGATGCGCGTCATCCGGCGAGTCGTCCTCATCACACTCGGGGGATGCTCGGGTCTCGGCATGACGAAGGACCCCGCCACCGGTGGTGACGGGGTCCTTCATCGGTGATCCGGGGCGCCGGGCATCCGGCGCCGCGCGATCAGCGCTTGGAGTACTGCGGCGCCTTGCGGGCCTTCTTCAGCCCGGCCTTCTTGCGCTCGATGACGCGGGCGTCGCGGGTGAGGAAGCCGGCCTTCTTCAGGGTGGGCCGGTTGTTCTCCTCGTCGATCTGGTTGAGCGCCCGGGCGATGCCGAGGCGCAGCGCCCCGGCCTGGCCGGACGCGCCGCCGCCGTGGATGCGGGCGACCACGTCGAAGCGGCCCTGCAGGTCGAGCACCTTGAAGGGCTCGTTGACTTCCTGCTGGTGGACCTTGTTCGGGAAGTAGGTCTCCAGGTCGCGGTCGTTGATCGTCCAGGTGCCGGCGCCGGGCACGAGGCGGACGCGGGCGACGGCCTCCTTGCGGCGGCCGGTGCCGGCGCCGGGGGCGGTCGCGGAGGTGCCGCGGCCGACGGGGGCCTCATCGGTGGACTCGGTGGTGAAGCTGGTCGGGACGTTCTCGTCCACGGACTCAGGGGTCTCGATCTCGGTCACTGTTCTCCTCAGGTCAGATGCGAAGCGTCAGGGCGGCGCACCGGGCGTCCCCGGTTACTGCGCCACCTGGTCGATGGTGAAATCCACCGGCTTCTGCGCCTGGTGGGGATGCTCCGGGCCCGCGTAGACCTTGAGCTTCTTCAGCTGCTGGGTGGCCAGCTTGTTCTTGGGGAGCATGCCCCTGATGGCCTTCTCCACCGCGCGCTCGGGACGCGTATCCAGCAGCTCGGAGTACTTCATGCTGCGGAGGCCGCCGGGGTAGCCGCTGTGCCGGTAGGCCAGCTTCGTCTCCCGCTTGTTGCCGGTCAGCGCGACCTTGTCGGCGTTGATGATGATCACGAAGTCGCCTGCATCCACGTGGGGTGCGAAGACCGGCTTGTGCTTGCCCCGCAGCAGCTGAGCAGCCTGGGAAGCGAGCCGGCCGAGGACGACATCCGTTGCGTCGATGACGTACCAGGAACGCTCGACTTCGTCGGGCTTCGGGGTGAACGTACGCACTCGTGCCTTCTTCTCTCGTCGTGTGGTGCTCCGTGCCGCCTGCGGCGCAGGGGGTCTGCGGAGCACGTCTCGATTGAACCGTGGACACGCTTCCTTCGAATAAAGCATGACCTGTGCGTCGTGCCCGGTTCGACCTCCCGTGATGAGCGGGGACCGATCCTGGATGCGTGTGAGGAGCCCTTGTCGCGCCGGGCGTGAGAAATCGGCAGCGTCGTGGGCGCGCATCAGACACAACGACCACCCAGGCTACTGCCGGGCTGCGAGGTGGTCAACGTGGAGCGGGGTGGTCGATCCGGAGCTGGACCTGCGGTGACCTGCTGCGACGCCTGGCACGCGGGTGGCGTGTGTCGAAGCCCACGGGCTGGTCAGGAGGTCGGGACGGCCATCGCGCCGCGGCCGCGGGGGCGGAGCCGGGCGTGCGGCAGGGCGGGGGCGGGGATCGCCGGCGGGGTGTCCGCGGCGAAGGGCCCGAACTGCTCGGCATCCGCGGGCAGGCCCGCCGCGCGCGTCGCGGGGTCCAGCGGCGGCAGCTCGACGGTGTCCTCGGCGCCGATCTCCGCCTGGTAGCGGGCGCGGTGGCGCTCGATCTCCTCGTGGCTGCGTCCCACGAAGTTCCACCACATCACGATGTCCTCGCCGAGGGGCTCCCCGCCGATCAGCAGCAGGCGCACCCCGCGGTCGGGCTCGGTCCCGGTGATCTCCACCGACGTCGTCCCCGCGGGCAGCAGGGCCAGAGCGCGCTCCTCGGCCGTGACCGGGTCCGTGGAGACAGGCTCCCCGTCCACGGCGAGGCGCACGGGTCCGTGGTCGATGAGCACCGCGTACTCGTGGTCCTCGCGCAGGTGCGCGGTGACGCGGGCGCCCGCCTCGAGGGTGATCTCCGCGAGGTGGAGGGCAGTGTCGGTGGCGACGGGGCTCTCATCGGCCAGGACCTGTCCGTCGTCGTCCGTGAGGTGCGCGGCGCCGAGGCCGACCCGCAGCCGCGCCCGACCCGTGCTCTGTTCACGGGTGCGATGGACGAGGAACTCGCGGTCGCGGTGGCGGGCGCGCTCGGGCAGGGCGTACCAGAGCTGCACGCCGTGCAGCACGGTGGTGTCCGCTGTGGAGTACTCGGAGTGACTGATGCCGTACCCGGCGACCATGAGGTCGACCTCCCCCGGGGTGACCAGCGCGTGGGAGCCGAGGGAGTCGCGATGGGTGAGGGCGCCGGCGAACAGCCAGGACACGGTGGCCAGCCCCGTGTGGGGGTGACGGGCCACGCGCATCCCCGCGCCCTCGCTGAGGTCGTCGGGGCCGAAGTGGTCGACGAAGCACCAGGCGCCGACGAGGGAGGCGTGTCGGGCGGGCAGGGTGCGGTGGACCGTCATCCCGCGTGGTCCGCCGAGGGGGACGGCCCGCGCGGGCAGCACGAGGGGCACGGTGGGGTCGATGTCGGCGTCACGCATCACGCGTCTCCTCGTCGTCGTGGGTGTCGGCGGTGCCGTCGGCGTCGGTGGTGCGGACGCGGCGGGTCCGGGAAGACTGGGCGGCGAGGTCGGCCTCGGGAGGGTACTCGACCTCCTCCAGCGTGAGGCCGAGGGGCGGGGCCATCGGGGCCGCACCGACCTCGCCGCGGCCGGCGGAGCGGCGGGTGCGGGCGGCAAGCAGCTCACGGGGCCAGGTGACGGGGCGCCGTCCCTCCCCCACCGCGAGCATGGCGCCGACGAGGGAGCGGACCATGTGGTGGCAGAAGGCGTCGGCGCGGACATCCGCGACGATCAGCCCGGCGTCCGTGCGGCCGGGGCCGCGCCGTTCCCAGGTGAGACGCTCCAGGGTGCGGATGGTGGTGGCGCCCTCGCGCGGGCGGCAGAAGGACAGGAAGTCGTGCTCACCGAGCAGCGCCGCGCTCGCCGCAGCCATGGCGTCGACGTCCAGGGGGCGGCGATGGCGCAGCACATCCGCACGCATCGGGTCGTGCTGGGCGGCGCCGTCGCTGATGCGGTACGCATAGCGGCGCCGGAGCGCCCCGAAGCGCGCGTCGAACTCGAGCGGAACCGCCCGGGCGGAGCGGACCACGATGTCCGGCGGAAGCACACCGGCCAGGCGCGTGACCAGGGCGTCGGCGGGGGTGCGGTCCGAGCGGCCCGGCAGCGCGCGGACGGCTTCCGCGGGGACGTCGAGGTGGGCGACCTGTCCGCGGGCGTGGACCCCGGCGTCGGTGCGTCCGGCGACGGTGACCGCGATGGGGGCGCGGAGGATCGTGGCGAGGGCGTCCTCGAGCTCGCCCTGCACGGTGCGCTGCCCGGGCTGTGTCGCCCATCCGTGGAAACCGGAACCGTTGTACGCGAGGTCCAGACGCATCCTCGTGGGCGTCGCGCGCATCTCGGGGGTCTCCATGGTCCCTCGATGGTACTGGCGCACAGGACCGGGGACCCCGCGGCGTGGACGGCACCGGAGCGCGGGCGGTGCGGCCGCGCGGAGGTTCGCCCGCCTCGGTACGGTGGGGGCGTGAAGATCCTCGTCATCGGCTCCGGTGGTCGCGAGCACGCGATCATCCGCCGTCTCTCCCTGGACTCCCCCGCCCCCGAGCTGCACGCCGCCCCGGGGAACCCCGGCATCGGGGCGATCGCGACGCTCCACGACATCGGCGTGGACGACCTCGATGCGCTCGTCGCTCTCGCCCGGGACCTGCCGGCGGAGCTGGTCGTCGTCGGCCCCGAGGCGCCGCTCGTCGCGGGCCTCGTCGACCGGCTGCAGGACGCGGGGATCCCCGTGTTCGGGCCGACCGCCGCTGCGGCACGCCTGGAGGGCTCGAAGTCCTTCGCCAAGGAGGTGATGGAGGCCGCCGGGGTGCCGACGGCTGCCGCCGTCACCGTCGAGGACGCCGCCGACCTGGACGCGGCCTTGGATCGGATCAACCCCCAGCGAAGCGTGCCGGACGTGGTGAAGGCCGATGGGCTCGCAGCCGGCAAGGGTGTCGTCGTCACCGGTGACCGGGATGCAGCCCGCGCACACGGTCGCGCCGTTCTCGCCGCCGGAGGATCCGTGGTGATCGAGGAGTTCCTCGACGGACCGGAGGTGTCGCTGTTCTGCGTCTGCGACGGCGAGCGCGTGGTGCCGCTGGTGCCCGCCCAGGACTTCAAGCGCGCCTTCGACGGCGACGAGGGTCCGAACACCGGTGGCATGGGCGCCTACACCCCGCTTCCGTGGGCCCCGCCCGACCTCACCGAGCAGGTCGTGGAGCAGGTCGCCCGGCCGACCCTCGCAGAGATGGCCCGGCGCGGTGCGCCCTTCGCCGGGCTGCTCTTCTGCGGCTTGGCCCTCACCTCGCGCGGGCCGCGCGTGATCGAGTTCAACGCCCGGTTCGGCGACCCGGAGACCCAGGTGGTGCTGGAGCGGCTCGCCTCCCCCTTCGCGCCGCTGCTGCTCGCGGCCGCCCGCGGCGGCCTCGACGAACAGCAGTTCGCTCCCGAGTGGACCGAGCACGCGGCGGTCACCATCGTGCTCGCCTCCGAGGGCTACCCGAGCACGAGCCGCACCGGTGATCCGATCCACGGTGTCGAGGAGGCCGTGCTCGAGGCCGGGGCGGTCGTGATCCACGCCGGTACGGCGCTCGATCCGGACGGGACGCTGGTCTCCGCCGGCGGCCGGGTGCTGGCGGTCGTCGGCACCGGTACGGATCTGGCGGAGGCGCGCATGGTCGCAACGAACGGCATCGAGGCGATCCGCCTGGAGGGCTCCCATCACCGCACCGACATCGCCCGTGATGTCGTCGCCGACGGAGCGCAGCTGTGAGCGCGGCGGATGGCGCCATGGTCGACGCGCCCGTCCTGGCGGGGTGGACGCATGCACTGACCGGGAAGGTCCGCGAGCTGTACGTGCCGGACGGCACCGACCCGGGTGATGCCACCGAGGTGCTGATCGTCGCGACCGACCGGATCAGCGCCTACGACCATGTCCTCTCCCCCGGCATCCCCGACAAGGGCCGCCTGCTGACCGGGATCAGCGTGTTCTGGTTCGACCAGCTCGCCGACGTCGCCCCCAGCCATCTGCTGTCGGCGACCGATGTGCCCGCCGAGGTCGCGGGCCGGGCCCTGCGCTGCCGTGGCCTGGACATGGTGGCCCTGGAGTGCGTGGTGCGCGGGTACCTCACCGGCTCCGGGCTCGCGGACTATGAGCGGG
>JAUNUA010000067.1 GCA_030538435.1 Brachybacterium sp. | reverse complement strand
TCGCTGTCGTCCTCGTCCGGGGTGGTGGTCTCCTCCGTGTCCCCGTCGTCCCCAGACGTTGCGTCCTCGGTCGTCGCGTCTTCGGTCGGGGTGTCCTCGGTCGACGGATCCGTGGTCTGCTCGGTCGTCTGCTCGGTGGTCTGTTCCGGGGTCGCGGCAGCCCCGTCCTCGCCGTCATCGTCCGCGCCGCCCGTGCAGGCAGCGAGGCCGAGAGCGGCGACGGCGGCGAGCGCGCTGGCGCGGGCGAGAACGCCCCATCGTGGCCGGGTGCGGGCCCAGGTGCGACGTGAGGGTCCGATCGGTCAGTCCTCCGTGGTCTGGGCCAGGAAGTCCTCGGCGCCTCCCACCAGTTCGACGTGCCCGGTGGGGACGTCCGCGGAGGCCATGCGGGCGACCTCGGCGGCGAACTCGGCCACCGAGTACAGCTTCCCCGCGGCCTCGCGCCGGGCTTCGAGGGCTCCGGGCTGCGCGCGGTTCAGCAGGGTAGCGGTGACGGTGCCCTCGATCATGTCGCCGGAGACGATCACCAGATCGATGCCCTTGTCGCTGAGGGTGGGGATCTCCTCGGTGATGGCGTCCTCGCCGGCACGCTTGGAGCGGGCGACGGCCTCGTACTCCGGCATGGTCTCCACCTCGTGGATGAAGTGGGCCTGGTGGCTGGTGACGAAGACGATGCGGCCACCCGTGGTCATCCGTTCGGCGCCGGCGCGCAGTGCCTGCAGCTGGGCGTCGCGGTTCAGACGCATCGCGTAGTCCTCGCCCATCCCGGACTCCATACCGCCGGAGGCGTTCAGGACCAGGATGTCGAGGCTGCCGAAGGTGTCGACCGCGGCCGCCATCAGGGCGTCGACATCCTCGGAGGCCGTCAGGTCAGCGCCGACGGCGATGCCTCGCCCTCCGGCGTCCTCGATCTTCTGGACGACCTTGTTGGCCCGGGGGGCCTTCTGCCGGTAGTTCACGACTACGTTCGCGCCCTGCTCGGCAAGCAGCACCGCGGTGTCCGCGCCCACTCCGCGGGAGGAACCGGTGATGACGGCGGTCTTCCCCGCCAGGGGCTTCGTGGTGCTCTCGGCGGTCTCAGCGGTCATGGAAGATCTCCTCGGGTCGCGTGGGGCGGATTCTCCGAGCGTATCGGCTCCGACGGGTACCGGTCCCCTCACCAGTCGTAGTAGTCGTCGATCGCGACGAGCACGCCGCCGTAGGCGTTGTTCCCGCGCATGGGCATGACGTGGAGATCGACATCCTCGCCATCGGGGTCCGTGGCTTCGCACGCGATGATCTCCTCCCACGTGAAGTCGGCCCCGCTCTCGCAGGTGACGTCCTCGTAGCCGGGGCCGGGCGGTTCCATGCCCGTGTCGGAGTTCAGGGTGTTCTCCACCTGCTCCGCGAGGGAGGTCGCGTCGACCCCGTCCTCCCCGTACATCAAGCCGACCTCGACGAGCGTCAATCGGCTCGACTCGCCGAACAGGGCGTCATGCGTGTCCTCGGCCAGCGGGGCCTTCTCGACGAACAGCACCCCGGGCTGCGCCTCGTCTCCGTGATAGACGGGGTGCGCGAACCACGCGGTCTCGCCACCACCTCCGTCTTCGTCCGTCCCGTCGGTGGTGCACGCAACCGACTGGCCGGAGGTGAACTCGAGGTCACCCTCGCAGGCCACGGACTCGGCGCCGAACATCATCGTGCCCTCGAGCTCCGCGGCGAGGACGTCGGACTGCACGGTCCACGGGCTCTCGGTGGCGATGGACTCCTCGCCGAGGATGCCGGTGTACCGGATCGTCATCGGTTCATCGTCGGGTACGTCCGCGTCATCGTGGTCGGACTCGCTGTTCTCACCGTCATCCGTCTCGGCGTCCGACCCGTCGGCGTCGTCGGTGTCCTCGGCCTGTTCGGCGTCCTCGGTGGTCTCAGTGGTGGTCTGCTCGGCGGGGGTGGCGTCACTGTCCGCGGCATCGTCGCCATTGGTGCCTGTGCAGGCGCTGAGGCCGAGGGTGAGGGCTGCTGCGGCGGCGGCGATGCGCAGGGCGTGCGGCCGGGTGGTCGTGCGAGTCATCGTCGAACTCCTTCGTCGCGGCGGATCCTCCACCCTCTCAGACTCCCCTGCACGTCGAGTCCAGCGAGGGGGTTCGTCGCGCAACCGCGAGGCTCAGAGCTCGCGGATCACCCGGGCCGGGTTCCCCGCGGCGACGACGCCTGCGGGAACGTCGCGGGTGACGACGGCGCCGGCACCGATCACGGAGTCCTTCTCGATGCTCACGCCCGGGCAGATGATCGCGCCGCTGCCGATCCACACGTTGTCCGCGATCGTGATGGGCTCCGCGGACTCCCAGCCCTCGCGCCGCGCTCCGGGTTCGAGCGGGTGGATCGGGGTGAGCAGCTGGATGTTCGTCGCGAGCTGGCAGTTCTTGCCGATCCGGATGGCGGCGACGTCGAGAGCGACCAGCCCGTAGTTGACGAAGGTCCCCTCGCCGAGGTGCAGGCGGGTCCCGTAGTCGACCTGGAGCGGGGCGCGCACGTGAGCACCCGCACCGAAGGTGCCGAGGAGTCCCTCGAGGATCTGCTGCGCTGCGTCTGGGTCCTGTCCGTAGACCTCGTTGAAGCGGGTGACCTCGCGCAGCCCGTCCCGGAAGGCCTGCTGAATGGCGGGGTCATCGGCGATGTACCAGTCCCCGGCGAGCATCCGCTCGGCGCCGCTGCGGGTGTCCTCGGGGTCGTTCTCGAAGGGCCTCATGATCTCGACCTTACGTCGTCATCCGTCACGCGCCGCCTCCACTCCCAGGGGCGGGCGGCTCGGTGCGGACCATGCCGAGCGACGGGTGGACGTCGACGAACCCCAGGGAGCGGTACAGCCGCTGACCCGGTGGGTCTCCGATGAGAGTGATGTACGGATCGGGTGGGGCGAGACGGTCGATGCGCTCCAGCAGGGTCTCCAGCACAATCCGCCCCAGCCCTTGGCGCTGGTGCTGCGGCCCGGTGGCCATGTCGGCGATGTGGAAGTACCAGCCCCCGTCCCCGAGGGTGCGACCCATGGCGGCGAGGGCGCCACCCTCGGTGCGGACGCTCACCCAGTGCCAACTGTGGGCGATCGCGGGAGCCGCCTGCTCGGCGGTGCGGGGGCTCAGACCCGCGTCGCGTCGCATCGCGACGTACTCCGGGACGGTCGGCGGCTCCTCACGCAGGACATACCCTCGCGGGAGCCGGTCCCGCGGCGCCATGCCCGGGGACGTCAGTCGTTGCCGCCCGAGCGAGACGCCAGGACGATCAGGCCGACGGTCGCGCCGAGCACGCCGATGACGCCGCCTGCCACCGCGGCGATGCGCGGCAGGTCGGGCTCCCCGTCATCGGCGACGAAAAAACTCTTCGCTGCCGCCGTGGTCTCGTTCTTCCACCGCTCAAAGGCGTTCTTCGGGTTCAGCCGATCCACGAGCTCGTCGATGTCGGCAGCGAGGTTGTCCTGTCGGCGCACCGCTTCCTCGCGCATGCCCTCCAGCGTCTCGTTGTCGTCCTTGGCCACTGCACTCTCCGTCCGTCGATGCTCGTCGTCGCGCCGATCGTATCGCGCCGACCGGGAGGGAGCGCCCACCCCCGCCGGTCGCCACCCGGTCACCGGGAACTCTTCGGTAGTCTGGTCGCCGCGCGCGAGTGGCGGAATCGGCAGACGCGCCGGATTTAGGTTCCGGTGCCTACGGGCGTGGGGGTTCAAGTCCCCCCTCGCGCACCGCGACCTCCCGCGCCCCGACCTCCCCATCCGGAAGGACCGCCCGTGACCCTCTTCGGCCTCGTCCGCCACGGTCAGACCGAGTACAACGCGCGCGGCCTCTTCCAGGGGTCGGTCGACATCCCCCTGAACGATACGGGCCGTGAGCAGGCGCATGCGGCCCTGGACCACGTCCCGGACCTCGGCTGGGACGTCGTCGTCTCCTCCCCGCAGTCCCGCGCGGAGGAGACCGCCCGCATCATCGGCGCAGACCACCAGATCCCCTTCGGCGGCACCGAATCGGACCTGCGCGAGATCGACTGGGGCATCGCCGAGGGCAAGCCGCGCGAAGAGATGAACGCGCTGTATCCGGACCGGGACTTCCCCGGCCGGGAGGATCCCCAGGCTGTCGCCGACCGGGGGTATGCGGCCCTGGAGCGTCTCGCCGAGCGGTTCCCCGGGCAGCGGGTCCTGATCGTCTCCCACGGCACCACCACCCGGTTGCTGCTGACCGGGATCGTGCAGCGGCCGCTGCCCTCGATCCCCAACGGCACCCTCTCGCTGATCGACCTCGACGCGGACGCGTGGGAGGTGCGCATGGTGGCCGGGCAGCGGCTTGATCGGCCCGTCCGCGTCGCGCGGCGCCGTGGGCGCTGCGGGCTGGAGGTCGACCCCGCCGCCGTCGCCCCGGACCACGGGAGTGACACGCCCGTATCCAGCGACGCCCACGAACCCCTGGACCACGTTGCCAAGGAGGCCCGATGAATCGCACCGCCGTGGACACCGAAGGAGCCTGGTTCGAACCGGAGGACATGGCGACGCTGCGACGCCGCCTGCCGATCTCCTACGTCGACATCGTGCCGGTGCGGCTCGACGTCGACGGGTCGATCACCCAGGTCGGCCTGCTGCTGCGGGCCTCCGGGAGCGGCCGCATCGTCCGGGCGATCGTCTCCGGCCGGGTGCTGGTCCACGAGACGCTCCGCGAGGCCATCGGCCGGCACGTCGAGAAGGACCTGGGCCCGATGGCGCTGCCCCGCATCCCCGTCAGCCCCGTCCCCTTCACCGTCGCCGAGTACTTCCCCACCCCCGGGCAGTCCCTGTTCCACGACCCGCGGCAGCACGCGATCTCCCTGGCCTACATCGTCCCGGTCGACGGGCAATGCGCCCCGCAGGAGGACGCGCTGGAACTGTCCTGGTTCGCTGTGGATGAGCTGCGGGAGTCCCCCGGGGTGCTCGATGAGCTGGAGGGCGGGCACGACGTGATCGTCCGTCGGGCCCTCACCCACGCCGGACTCATCTGACAGCTCAGGCCTCGGCAGACTCCTCCAGCAGCGCACCGAGCACGCGGGCGAGCGCCCGGAACGCGGCGCCGCGGTGGGAGATCGCGTCCTTCTCCCCCGGGGTGAGCTCAGCGGCGGTGCGGTCCTCCCCGTCGGGCACGAACAGGGGGTCGTAGCCGAATCCGCCGTCCCCGCGCGGCGACGTCAGCAGGTGACCGCTCATCCGGCCGATCTCCACACGCTCGCTGCCATCGGGCGCGACCAGGGCGGCGGCGCAGACAAAGGCCGCGCCGCGGTGCTCGGCGGGGACATCCGCGAGCTGCGCGAGGAGCAGGGCGTTGTTCGCCTCATCGTCCCCGTGGCGGCCGGACCAGCGGGCAGAGAAAATACCGGGACTGCCACCGAGAACGTCGACAGCGAGCCCGGAGTCGTCGGCAACGGCGATCAGACCCGTCGCCTCCGCCGCAGCGCGGGCCTTCTTCAGGGCGTTGCCCTCGAAGGTCACGTCGTCCTCGACGACATCCGGCAGGTCGATGCCGGCGGCGGAGATCACCAGGCGCTCCGCGTCGTCGGCATCGAGAGCGGGCACCTGCTCCGCGAGGATCCGCCGCAGCTCCTCGAGCTTCTTGCGGTTGTGCGTCGCGAGGATGACGCGCGCCCCCTCCGGCGCGGAGACAGGGGCCGCATCGAGAGTCATCGCTGCTCCGCGAGGGCTGCCGCCTGGATCTCCGCGAGCTGGGCGCAGCCGGTGACCGCGAGGTCCAGCAGCCGGTCAAGCTCCGCCTTGTCGAAGGGAACGCCCTCGGCGGTGCCCTGGACTTCCACGAAGGACCCGCCACCGGTGACGACGACGTTCATGTCCGTATCGGCCGCGACGTCCTCGCGGTACTCCAGGTCCAGCAGCGCGCGTCCGTCGAGGATGCCGACGCTGATGGCGCTCACGGAATCGGTGAGGACGGTGCGCGAGGCGGGGATCGCCGTGTGCCGCTTGCCCCAGGAGATCGCGTCGGCGAGCGCCACGTAGGCCCCCGTGATGGCGGCGGTGCGGGTGCCGCCGTCGGCCTGCAGGACGTCGCAGTCCAGCTGGATGGTGTTCTCCCCGAGCGCCCCCAGGTCGATGACGGCGCGCAGCGACCGGCCGATCAGGCGGGAGATCTCGTGGGTGCGCCCGCCGATGCGGCCTTTCACGGACTCGCGGCTGCCACGGGTGTTGGTCGAGCGCGGCAGCATCGCGTACTCCGCGGTGACCCACCCGCTGCCGGAGCCTTTCTTCCAGCGCGGCACGCCTTCGGTGAACGACGCGGCGCACAGCACCCGGGTGCGACCGAACTCGATGAGCGCGCTGCCCTCGGCGTGGTCCAGCCAGCCCCGGTGGATCCGCACCTCGCGCAGCTGGTCCGGGACGCGGCCGTCGACCCGGGCGGCGGCCGCGGGATCGGAGCCGGTCTCGTCGGTCTCGGGGTGCTCGGGCGTGCTGCGGGGGGCGGTCATGACGCGGGGGTCCTTCCGTCGGCGGCCCGGGGCGGACGGTGGGGCGCCCGGGGCTCTCAGACTACGTCGAGCACCTGGGCTGCGCGGACCACGCAAAGGGGGCCGTCGTACACCGCGCGGGCCTCGTCCTCGGGCACCGCCGGGTCGGTCCACGCGGGCACGTGGGTGAGCGCGAGGGAGCGGGCTCCCGCGCGGGCGGCAGTCTCCCCTGCGCGACGCCCGGTCAGGTGGACCCCGGCGAAACGGTCGTCGCGCTTCTCGATGTACCCGGCCTCGCACAGGAACAGGTCGGCGTCCCGCGCGAGGTCGTCCAGCGCCGTGCACGAGTCAGAGTCCCCGGAGTAGACGAGTACCTTTTCGTCAGCGGTGATGCGGAAGCCGTACGCCTCCACGGGGTGCAGCACCAGGCGCACCTCGACGGTGATCGGGCCGATGTGGAAGGTGCCGCCGTCGGTGAGGGTGCGGTAGTCGAACGGGATGTCCTCGATGCCGTCCGGCACATCCCCGGGGCGGTTCATCACCGCACGCAGCCGGGTGGGCAGGTCCGCGGGGCCGAAGACCGGCAGCTGGGGCAGGTCGCAGCGTTCGTTGTAGGCCCAGAACACTTCGAGCCCGGTGATGTCCAGGAAGTGGTCGGGGTGCAGGTGCGAGATCACCACGGCGTCCAGCTCCGCGGGATCGATGAGCTTCTGCAGGGGACCGAAGGCCCCGCTGCCGAGGTCCAGCAGGACCCGCCAGGTGCGGCCTTCAGAGTCGGTATGCTCGACGAGGTAGGAGCTGGCAGCGGAGTCGATGCCCGCGAAGCTGCCGGCGCAGCCGATGACGTGGACCTTCATGACGCCTGCTCCTCGCTGCGGGTGATGTCGTCCGCGGAGATCTGCGGGAGGGTGGTGGTCATCGTGACCGCGGGCCCGAGGAATCGCCGCGAGAGCTGGGAGAACATCGACGGTCTCCCGGTGTGCGGGGAGGTTTCGGCGAAGACGTGCCGTGGCGGGGCCGCAGCGTCGCGCAGCAGGTTCTCGGCGCGCAGTTGCCGGTAGACATCCAGGGCGGTCTCCTCGGCGGAGGAGACGAGAGTGACCTCGGGGCCCATGACGTAGGAGATGGGGCCGGCCAGCATCGGGTAGTGGGTGCAGCCGAGGACCAGGGTGTCCACGCCTGCCTCCTTCACCGGGGCGAGGTACTCCTCCGCAACGTCGACCACCTCGTCACCGGTCTCGAGACCCTCCTCGACGAACTCGACGAAGCGCGGGCAGGCGGCGGCGGTGATCTGCAGCGCGGGGGCGGCGGCGAAGGCGTCCTCGTAGGCCCGGGAGGCGACGGTCGCGCTGGTGCCGATCACGCCGATGCGGCCGTTGCGGGTTGTGGAGACCGCGCGGCGCACAGCCGGCTGGATGACTTCCACGACGGGCACGTCGAAGCGTTCACGGGCGTCGCGCAGCACGGCGGCGGAGGCCGTGTTGCAGGCGATCACCAGCATCTTCACACCACGCTCGACGAGGTCG
Organism: Brachybacterium sp.; assembly: GCA_030538435.1. Classification (GTDB taxonomy): domain Bacteria; phylum Actinomycetota; class Actinomycetes; order Actinomycetales; family Dermabacteraceae; genus Brachybacterium. The sequence goes on along the minus strand of JAUNUA010000067.1, from coordinate 2,796 downwards.
TCCATGATCTGCAGGGCGAGTGCCCGCACCTCGGCGATGGGGCGGGGACCGTAGGGGGTGTGGGCGGTGTCGCCGATGTAGACCAGCTCCTCGTGGGGCAGCTGGTCGAGGATCGCTCGGGCGACCGTCAATCCTCCGACGCCGGAGTCGAAGATGCCGATGGGTGCGGTGTTCATCGGCATCAGGCTAGGGTTTACCGCGTGGTATCCGGGGGCTGAACGGCTGCTGGGCGAGCGACGTCACAGAGGCCCGGGACACATCCGGCGTCCCGCGCGGGCACGACATCCCGGACGAAGGACGGTGGCACGCCGCGGGCGTGGTCGGTGGCGTGCCGCGGGCGAATAGCGGCGCACCAGGGACGTGCCGGGCCCTCGTCGAGCTGTCCTAGCGGTCGTCGGGGCCGGGATCCATCGCAGCGACGAGGCTTTCCTGCAGCCAGCTCAGCAGCTCGTAGATCGCGGCGACCAGATCCGGTCCGGCGGTGCCATCCGTCTGCGTGGGTGCGGGTTCCGCCTCCTCGGGCACCTCCAGACCCTGGAGCATCTGCAGGGTCTCGAAGTCGCCGTCGCGCCGGACGCCCAGACGGTCCGCCAGCACGATCCGCATGTCGGTGAGGGCTCGCAGCCACCGTTCTGCCTCGGGGCGACTCAGCACCACCTCGCTGTTGCCGGGCCCCGAACCGTCCAGGGAGCAGGTGACCTGGTGCAGGGCCTCCAGTTTTGCGTCGGCGAGCTCACCCTGGGCGAGACGCCGGTACTCCTCGGCCTGCCCTGGGTCGCTCGCGGCGTCGGGGAACAGCCGCCTGACGGCGGAGTCCGCTGGGTGGCGGGCTTCGCGGGAGGCGAACTCCGCCTCCAGCCGGCGCAGTGGGTCCTCGGACTCGGCGGCGTCTTGGGTCTCCTCGCTCTCCTGCTCGAGGCCGAGATCGGTCCGCACGAGCTCCGCGATCTCCTGGGCGACCTGCGCGATCACGGCTTTCTCCTCCGCGTCGAGGCGACACATGATGGGGCCGTCGGCGCGTCGCACGAATTCGTAGGCCATGAGGGGGCGGGGCTCCTTGCGGATTGCGAGTAGTGGTCGCCTGGTGTGGGCACGGCCCAGCGGGCGGTGCCGGTCAGGCGGAGGGCTCGATGGTGGCGTGCAGCCCGTAGGTGTGCAGCGCGTGGACGTCGGACTCGATCTTCTCGCGGGAGCCCTCGGACACGGTGGCTTGGCCGTCGTGGTGGACCTGCTGCATGAGCTGCTCGGCGCGAGCGCGGGGGTACCCGAAGTGGGTCCGGAAGACGTAGACGACGTAGCTCATGAGGTTCACCGGGTCGTTCCAGACCACGGCCCGCCAGGGACTGGAGGTCTCCCGTTCCTCCAGCAGGGAGCCGGACGGGGATGTCCCCTCGGCTGGATCCGCCCGGGCGAGTCGGACGACGATGCTGCGGTCCTGCTGCACGGCGCGCCCTTCCTCCCGACGTGTCCGCCGGGCTGCGCATCCGGCGGTCCGGCCCGTCGTGGGCCGTGCCCCTAGTCTACGAAAGAGGACTGACGCTCGACCGGCCCGCGCACCGATGGTGGATGGGTGTCGCGCCGATAGGGTTGACCGGGTGAGCACAGCACTCCTTACTGACCTGTACGAGCTGACGATGGTGCAGGCCGCGCGCGCGGCGGGTCACGCGGATCGGCGCTGTGTGTTCGAGGTGTTCACGCGCTCGCTCCCGCCGGGGCGGCGTTACGGGGTGGTCGCCGGGACCGGGAGGGTGCTCGCGGCCATCGAGGACTTCCGCTTCGATGACGCCGATCTGCGGTATCTGCGGACGACGGGCGTGCTGGACGAGGAGATGCTGGAGTGGCTCGCGGACTACCGCTTCGCCGGTGACGTCGACGGGTACGCCGAGGGCGACCTCTTCTTCCCCCACTCCCCCGTTTTGCGCGTCGAGGGGACGTTCGAGCAGGCGGTGCTGCTGGAGACGGTGGTGCTGTCGATCCTGAACCATGACTCCGGTGTTGCCTCCGTCGGCTCCCGTATGACGCGTGCGGCACGGGGGCGGCCATGCATCGAGATGGGCGGCCGACGGGTCCACGAGGACGCTGCGATCGCCGCGGCTCGTGCGGCCCGCATCGTCGGCTTCGCCTCCACGTCGAACCTGGCGGCGGGCGCGCACTACCGGATCCCGGTCGCCGGGACCTCGGCGCACGCGTTCACGCTGCTGTTCGACTCCGAGCGGGAGGCGTTCGAGGCGCAGATCGCGGCGCAGGGAGCCGGCACCACCGTGCTGGTCGACACCTACGACGTGGAGCAGGCGATCCGCACCGCCGTGGACATCGCCGGCGGTGACCTCGGCGCGGTGCGCCTGGACTCCGGGGACCTGCGAATCATGGCCGGCCGCGTGCGGTCCCTGCTGGACGAGCTGGGGGCCACCTCCACCCGGATCACCGCGACCGGTGACCTGGACGAGTACCGGTTGGAGGAGCTGAAGGACGCACCGCTGGACGGCTACGGGGTGGGCACGCGGCTCGTCACCGGGGGCGGGCACCCTGCTCCAGGCTTTGTGTACAAGCTGGTCGAGCGGGAGGGGTCCGACGGCCACATGCACTCGGTGGAGAAACGCTCCGTGGACAAAGAGACTCTGGGCGGGCGCAAGCACGCCGCGCGGCTGCTGCTGGACGGCCGCGCGGAGGCGGAGATCGTCCTGGCGGGCCCGGGGGATCCTCTCGCGGACCTCGACCTGCCGGACGGGTTCTCGCTGCGACAGCTGCAGCAGCCGCTGATCCGCGGCGGCGAGGTGGTGCTGGAGGACTCGCAGG
>JAUNUA010000066.1 GCA_030538435.1 Brachybacterium sp. | reverse complement strand
CCCCCGCCACTCCACCGCGCTGCTCGGCGTGCCCTACGCCGAGCAGGATGGCCGGACCCTGCACCTGCAGATCCTTCTCCCACCGCAGGTGGTGGGGACCGACCCGGCCGACGGGCAGCGCCTCCCGGGAATCCTCTACGTCCAGGGCTCCGGATGGCGCGAACAGAACCTCGGCGGGAAGCTCCCTGCGCTCGCGGAGATGGCCTGCCGCGGGTACGTCATCGCCATCGTCGAGCACCGCCCGAGCGCCCAGGCACCCTTCCCCGCGCAGGCGGAGGATGCCGCCCGGGCCGTCCACTTCCTGCGCGAGCACGCCGGGGAGTACTTCGTCAATCCGGATCGCCTCGCCATCTGGGGTGACTCCTCCGGCGGGCACACGGCTCTCACCGCCTATCTGCGCGACCCGGCGCTGGACCTGCGCTGCGCCGTGGATTACTTCGCGCCCACCGACATCTCCCGCATGAACGAGGAGCCCTCGATCAGCGACCACCTCGCCGCAGACAGCGCCGAGGGTCTGCTGATCGGCGGCCGACGCGTCGATGAGCACCCCGAGCTGGTCGCACCGACGATCCTCATGGGCGGAGTCGTTCCCGCCGCGGAACGCGCCCAGCACGTCCTGATCGTCCACGGCTCCCATGACCGCGTCGTGCCCTTCGCCCAGTCCGTCCTGCTGCACGAGGAGCTGCGTGCGGCCGGCCAGGACACGACGCTGGTGCGCGTGGAGGGCGCGGACCACAGCGGTGCCCCGTTCTGGCAGCCGACTGTGCTGGATCTGGTCGAGGAGTTCCTGCGCCGCTGCCTGGCTTGACGCGGCTCACCCGTGCGCTGGGAGACGCCCTCAGCCCCCGTCGCGGTGCACGAGGATCGCCGAGAAGTCATGCTCGCCGCGTCCCGCCTGCTGCTCCGCCTCCAGTGAGGTCAGCGCCGCGTTCGCCGCCGGCAGGTCCCGTCCGGCGGTCGCCAGCATCAGGCGCACATCCTTGGCGATCGCGTCGACCGTGAAATCCCCACCGTCGGTGTCCCGCTCACCGCGCACGAACGGCCCCTTCATCCCCGCGATGAACGCGAGCCCCGTCGCGTCCAGCATGGCCAGGGTGTCCTCCGCAGCAACACCGGCCGCATCACCCAGGTGCAGCGCTTCCCGCAGGCCCTCCGCACTGACCGCGAGCGCGAGGTTCGCCAGCAGCTTCCCCACTGCTGCCAGTCGGGCGCTCGGCACCGGGCGCAGACGGTCCGGGTCGGCCCATGGTGCCACCAGCTTCGCCACCATCTCGCGGCGCCCCTCGTCCGCGGCCCCGACGTACACCCCCAGCGTGCCGCTCCGCGCGGGCCCGAGGGTTCCCACCACGGGCGCCGCGACGTACCCGGGCACCGCGGTCGCGAACTCGTCGGCGTCGGTGGGCGCGACGGTGGTGGTGTCCACCCAGGTCACCCCGTCGGGGATCACCCGTGCGTCGATGACGGTCTCGCGGACCGCATCCGGCCCGAACAGCGAGGTGACGACGACGTCCGCGCCCGCGACAGCATCGGCAGGGGTCGGCGCGACCTCCGCCCCCGCGTCGGCGAGCCGGCCCGTGCGCTCGGCCGTGCGGTTCCAGCACACCACGTCGTGGTCCTCGAGCAGGTGGAGGGCCAGTTCCGTGCCCATTCGTCCAGTTCCCAGGAAGGCGATCCTCATGTGACCATCCTGCCAGCGGGCCCCTACGCTGGGCCCATGCCCTCCACCACTGCCCAGCTGCCCCCGGTCATCGACGTCGGCGAGCTCGAGTCATTGCAGGTCGAGTACGACGATGCCCTCCGGATCGTGGACATCCGCTGGGCGCTCGATGGCTCCAAGGGCGTCCAGGACCACCTCGCGGGGCACGTGCCCGGGGCGGTGTACGTCGACCTGGAGACCGCGCTCGCCGCCGCGGGCTCCCCGACCGCCGGACGCCACCCGCTGCCGGACCCGCTGAAGTTCGCCCGCGCCATGCGGCACGCCGGGATCGGCGATGACACCGTGACCGTCGCTTACGACGACACCGACGGCTCTCAGGCCTCCCGCCTGGTGTGGCTGCTGCGCGCGACGGGGATGCGCGCAGCCCTCCTCGATGGCGGACTCACTGCGTGGACCGCCCGTCACGGCGTCGAGCAGCTCGCATCCGGGCCGGTGAGCGTCCGGCCTGCGGAGTTCACCGCCCGGCCGTGGATGAGTGATGCCATCGCCGGGATCGATGAGGTCGACCCCGAGCGCGCCTCGATCCTCGATGCCCGTGTCCACGAGCGCTTCACCGGCGAGACCGAGCCGATCGACCCCCGCGCCGGCCACATCCCCGGCGCCGTCAACGTCCCCTTCACCGAGAACGTCGACGAGGACGGTCAGTTCCTGTCCAAGAAGAAGCTCCGCAAGCGGTTCCAGGCCGCGGGGCTGGAGCGCAGCGACGACATCATCGTCTACTGCGGGTCGGGCATCACCGCCACCCACAGTCTGCTCGCCCTGGAGCGGGCCGGCTTCAGCCGCGCGCGCCTGTTCCCCGGCTCCTGGTCGCAGTGGAGCAGCGACCGTCGCCGCCGCGTCGCCACCGGCGACTGACGACCCCTGCCCCGTAGCCTGATCCCATGAAGATCCTGCTGCCTGACACCATGCCGCTCGACCCCGACCTGCCCGACGGGTGGGAGGCCGTCACGATCGACGCCCGAGCTGAAATCCCACCGGAGCACCACGACGCCCAGGTCCTGGTGGTGTGGGGATCCTCGGGCAAGCACCTGGCGTCGGCCGCGGAGAGCCTCACCGAGCTGCGCCTGGTGCAGTCCCTCGCCGCGGGGGTGGAGGGGATCCTCGCCGCTGGTTTCGACGAGGACGTCGTCGTCGCGACCGGCGCCAGTCTGCATTCCCCGACCGTCTCCGAGCACGCCCTCGCGCTGCTGCTGGCGCTGGTGCGTCGCATCCCCGACGCCCTGGCCGCGCAGGAACGCCGCGAGTGGGACGAGGACCTCGGCGGCCTGCAGCCCCTGAACCCGCCGGAGCGGGTGACGACCCTGCTGGACACCCGGGTGCTGATCTGGGGGTTCGGCGAGATCGGGCAGACGCTCGCGCCGATGCTGCGTGCGCTGGGGGCTGACGTCCGCGGCATCGCCCGCAGCGCGGGGGAGCGGGCCGGATTCCCCGTCCTCACCGAGGACGAGCTCCCCGGTGCCCTGGAGGACATCGACGTGCTGATCAACATCCTGCCGGGCGGCGAGGCCACCCAGGGCGCGATCAACGCGGAGGTGCTGGCGGCGCTGCCGGACCGGGCGCTGCTGATCAACGTCGGCCGCGGCACCACCGTCGATCAGGTCGCACTGCGCGAGGCGCTGGAGGCCGGCACGCTCGGCGGGGCCGGGCTCGACGTCACCGACCCCGAGCCGCTGCCCGCCGACGACCCGCTGTGGGGAGCACCGAACCTCATCATCACGCCCCACGGAGCGGGAGGGCGACCCGTCGGCGCCGATGAGCGGATCGCCGCGAACCTGCGCGCCCTCGATGCCGACGAGGAGGTGCTCCACCCGGCCCGGTGATCGAGCCGGGCGGAGCAGGGGAGGACCCGGGGGCTCAGCCCTTCGCGGGGGGCCCCGGCGTCTGGTCGGTGTCGGGGGAGACGACGCGCAGCTCACCGGTCTGGGTGAGGGTGCCGACGACCCGGTCGTGCACGTCATCGACCACCTGATCGGCGACCTGATCGGAGATCGCCCCGGAGTACTTCTCGACGAACTCGCGCTGACGGATCTGCAGTTCGAGCTCCTCGATGACCCGCACCTCGCGGCGCAGCTCCTGCCACACCGAGATCATCATCGCGATCATCACCAGGGTGAACGGTCCGGCGGAGAGCAGGGCGAGGGCCTGCAGGCCCGCCATCCCGTCCTCGGCGGCTTCATCGGCCAGCGACGCCCAGATCAGCGCCGCGGCGATAGCGCCGGAGCCGCTGGCCCAGAAGATGCGGGTGATCCGCGGGGGCTGGGTGTTGCCGCCGTGGGCGATCATGTCGACGACGAACGCGCCGGAGTCAGCGGAGGTGATGAAGAAGATCGTCACCAGCACGATCGCCAGGCCCGACAGCAGCGTGGTCGCCGGCAGCGTGCTCAGGGTGTCGAACAGGGCGTAGTTGGGGTCGATCGCCCCGTCGCGGGTGAAGTCCACGTCGTTGATCAGCGACTCGTAGATCGCGGTGCCGCCCATCACGGTGAACCAGATGATGGTCACCAGGGTCGGGACCAGCAGCACGCCGATGATGAACTCGCGGACGGTGCGCCCGCGGGAGATGCGCGCGATGAACACGCCGACGAAGGGCGCCCAGGAGATCCACCAGCCCCAGTACCCGACGGTCCAGGCGTTCGTCCAGGCAGCACCCTCCTCGCCGAAGAACGGCAGGGTCTGGAACGACAGCTGGATGAAGTTCTGCAGGTAGTAGCCGACGTTGGAGACCGAGTCACGCAGGATGAACAGGGTGGGGCCGAGCGCCAGCACAGCCAGCAGCAGCACCGCTGCCATCACCAGGTTGATGTTGGAGAGCCAGCGGATGCCCTTGTCGACACCGGAGGCGACGGACAGGGTCGCGGCCGCGGTGATCACGACGACCATGAGGACCTTCAGCCACTCCATGTCCGCGGGGAACAGACCGATGTGCACCAGTCCCGCGAAGATCTGGTTCACGCCGTAGCCCAGCGACATGGCGACGCCGCACAGGGTGCCGACGATCGCGATGATGTCGACAAGATCGCCGATCCAGGTGTTGGTGCGCTTGCCGAGGATCGGCTCCAGCGCCCAGCGGATGGAGATGGGGCGGCCCTTGCGGTGCGTGGAGTAGGCCACGGCGAGGCCGACGACGACATAGATCGCCCAGGCGTGCAGACCCCAGTGCAGGAAGGTCTGGCCGAGGGCCCGCTGAGCGCGCGCCTCCGGGTCGAGGCCCACAGCGTTCGGTGGGACGGACTCGCCCTCGAAGAAGCTCAGCGGCTCGGCGGCGCCCCAGAACACGAGGCCGATGCCCATACCGGCGGCGAACAGCATCGAGAACCAGGACATGAGGCCGTACTGCGGCTTCTCGTTGTCGTTCCCGAGCCGGATCTTGCCGAACCGACTGATCGCGACGGCCAGGGAGAAGACCACGAAGGTCGTCACCAGCAGCACGAAGTACCAGCCCAGGCCGTCCACGACGGCGTCATTGGCGGTGGAGATGACGGCGTTGAACCCTTGCGGGACGATGAGCGCCAGCGCGACAGCGAGGGTCACGATGGTCGCCGCGGGCCAGAAGACCCTCTTGGCGATGACGGGGCGGTCCGTGTCGACGGACGGCGCCGATGCCCTCTCAGACATGGGATCTCGCTTTCGGGAGCAGGGACGGGACGGGCACGACCCTCGACTCCGAGCGGCGTCGTGCGCCGCGGACCCCTGGCGCCGCGAGACGGGGGACGGGGACCGGCGACCTGGTGATACTACGGAAAGGTCGCACTGCCGACCAGCACGGCGTCCTCAGCTATGGACGAGGTCTCACCGCCGGCAGGTCCCCGCGAACGCCGCGACCGCGGCGGCGGAACGTTCGGCGACAACCTCCACGGCGAGGTGAAACTGCTGGTCGGCCCGGGGTCCGCAGAGATCGGAGATCGACCGGACCGCGGTGAAGGGAACGTCGAGGGCGGCGCATGTGCGGGCCAGCGCCGTGGTCTCCATATCGGCCGACAGAGCCCCCGGGAAGCGCTCGCGCATGGGCGCGGCGAGGTCGGCGGTGACGAACGCGTCACCGGAGAGCATCAGGCCACGGCGGACGGTGACACCCTCCGGCGCGGTGTCGCGGGCCGCCCGCTCGGCCCGGTCGGTGATCCCGGGCTCGGCGAGGTGGCGTTCGGGGTCACCCGGGACCTGCCCGGGCGCGTAGCCGAAAGCGGTGGCGTCCGCGATTGAGTACGCGAAACTGTCCCCGACGACGACGGAACCGACGTCGAGGTCCGCCGCGAGGCCCCCCGCGGATCCGGCGCTCACCGCGACCTGCGGCCCGGCGCTGAGGATCGCCCAGGTGACCGCGGCGCTCGCCGCGGCGATGCCGATACCGGTGGTGACCACCAGGACGTCCGCGCCCTCAAGGTCCCCGCGGACCGCGGCGACCGGTGACGGCAAGGGGGAGGCGACCTCCCGGGCCCCGCGGAGACGCCCGCGAAACGGCGCGGCCTCCTCAGGCATCGCGGTCAGCACAAGCAGGTCGCAGGAGGAGGTGGCAGGCATGCAGGGAGGCTACCGCGCCCTCCCGCTACGCTGGAGGCATCGCAGGTTCACGTCTCCAAGGAGGACCGCATGGGCAGGATCCGTCGCGCAGTGACCGTCGGGGTGGAGACCGTGCGCAGGGTGCCGGTGCCGTCCGGGGTCTACACGCACGCGCTGCAGGAGGCGCGACGCTCCATGCCCCCGGGGGCCGTGCAGAAGACCCACGCCGTGGACGTGGAGATGATCGGCCGCACCCGCTGCGTGTGGCTGGACCGGCACCGTGCGGACCGCGGCACCGTCGTCCACCTCCACGGTGGCGCGTACGTCTCCGGGCCCTTCGCCGGGGATTGGGAGTGGCTGTCGCGTCAGGCGGACCGCCGTGAGGGTGCGGGCCTGATGATCGACTACCGCGGCGCCCCCGACCACACCCACCCGGTCGCCCTCGAGGACGCCGAAGCGGTCCTCGCCGCGCTCGACGAACGCGGCGACCTCACCGGCGGGTATGTCCTCACCGGCCAGAACTCCGGTGGGGGGATGGCCCTGTCGATCGCCCGACGCTCCCCGACGCCCCCGGTCGGGTTGGTGGTGATGGCGCCATGGCTGGACCTGGAGCTGCAGGCCACCGGGGTCACCGAGACTGGCCGCCACGATTTCGTCCATGAGCGCCGGATGCTGCGGGCCGCCGCCGCGAGCTACGCGGGCCGCACGCCGCTGGACGACCCGGATCTCTCACCGACCAACGCCGACCTGTCCGGTCTGCCGCCGATGCACCTGTCCGTCGGCGCGAAGGACATCTTCCTGACCGACGTGCGGGTCGCGCGCCTGCAGTTCGAGGAGCAGGGCGTGGACGTCCGCTACCGCGAGGTGGGCGGCCGGATCGGTTCGATCCTGCGGATGCGCCGTGGCGAGGACATGAAGCGCCTGCTCGGCGAACAGCAGCAGTTCATCCGTGAGCGGCTGGACTAGGGGCGCCGACGACGCCCGCGGACCCGACCCCGCGCACGATCCCGACCACCAGCAGCACCTGCGCCGCCAGGAACAGCGCCATCGTCACCGCGAGGGCCTGCGGTACCCAGGCGCCGGCCAGGAAGTGGTCCATGCCGAGCACCGATCCGGCGAGCAGGAACAGCATTCCCGACAGCCACGTCAGCGGATTCACCCCGGAGGCGAGGAAGGCCATCGCGGCGAGCGCGGCGCCCAGCAGCGCCATCGGCACGATCAGCTCCCCGGCGCCGCGGGAAAGCGCCAGCAGCAGACCGAGCGCGACCCCCGTGTAGGGCACCGCGACGAGGATCCGCAGCCCATCCCAGCCGCGCAGCCAGAGCGGTGCGAGCGCCGCCGCGTAGAGGGCGAGCATCGTTGTCAGCACACCCATCTCGATGAGCGCAGTGCGAGTGCCGCCGACGATCTGGGCGAGGTCCCCGATGAACACGACGGCGAGCCCGGCGCCGATCAGCATCAGCGGCACCGTCCAGCGCCGCACGGTGACGGCGAACGCACCGACGAGGGCCACCGAGACCAGCAGCCGGGTGACGTGCCCGGTCGCGGCGGAACCGGCCAGGAGCACGCCGAGGTGGAGGACGGTGAGCGCCGCGAACGTCGCCCACGCCCCCTTCACCAGTGCATCCCTGTACCTCACCTATCCAGCGTAGGAGCGACGCCTCTGCGCACACAGGGCACCGGGGCCACGATCAGGTCACGATCTGCGCAGCCCTCCTGTCAGGACCTCACATCTGGTCGGGCGCGCGGATCCCCAGGGCGTCGAGCCCGTCGGCGAGGACCCTCTCGGTGAGCTCCGCCAGGGCCAGGCGCCCCGCGCGCAGCTGCGGGTCGGACTCCTTCAGGATCGGGGAGGCGTCGTAGAACGCGGTGAATGCCTGGGCGGTGGAGAACAGGTACGCGGCAAGTCGGTGCGGTTCGAACTGGCGGGCGACGGCCGCGAGGGTGGGGCCGTACTCCAGCAGCTGCAGCGCGAGCGTCCGCTCCGCGTCGTTGTCGACCCTCGGGCTCACTCCGTCCGCCGTGACACCCTGCGCGGCGGCGCGGCGCCGTATCGAGCGGATGCGCGCCACGGCGTACTGCAGGTACGGGGCGGTGTTCCCGGTGAGGGCCAGCATCCGCTCCAGGTCGAACACGTAATCCGAGTCGTGCGCGGTGGACAGGTCCGCGTACTTCACCCCGCCGATGCCGATGTCGCGGGCGATCGCGGCGCGCTCGGCGTCCCCCAGGTCGGGGCGCAGCTCGTCGATCACGGCGCGGGAGGTGGTGACGGCCTCCTCCAGCAGTTCCATCAGCCGCAGCGAGGATCCGGAGCGGGTGCGCAGGATCTTCCCGTCCGCACCGAGCACCGAGCCGATCTTCACGTGGGTCGCTTCCACGTCCTCGCCCAGCCAGCCCGCCTCGCGGACCGTCTGGAACAGCATCTGGAAGTGCAGCTCCTGGGCGGTGCCGACCACGTAGGCGATGCGCTCGGCTCCGAGGTCGCGCACCCGGTGACGGATCGCGGCGAGATCGGTGGTGGCGTAGCCGTAACCGCCGTCGGACTTGCGGATGATCAGCGGCAGCGGGTCGCCGTCGCGGCCGGTGAACCCGGCGGGGAACACGCACAGTGCGCCGTCGGAGATCCGTGCGACGCCTGCGTCCTCCAGGTCCCGGCACACCGCCTCGAGCTGGTCGTTGTAGGTGGATTCCCCGGCGAGGTCCGCGTCGGTGAGGGTCACGTCGAGCGTCCCGTAGATGCGGTGGAAGTACTCCGTGGAGCGGTCCACCAGGCGCTGCCAGATCGCGAGGGTGTCCCGGTCCCCGGACTGCAGGGTCGCGACGCGGCGGCGCGCCCGGTCGGCGAACTCCCCGCCCTGCTCGAACTTCGCGTTCGCCGCCTTGTAGAACGTGTTGGGATCGCTCTCCAGCAGGCCCGCCTCCTCGCTGTCCTCACCGACGTCCAGCAGGTGCTCGATCAGCATGCCGAAGGGGGTGCCCCAGTCGCCGATGTGGTTCTGGCGGATGACCGTGTGACCGAGCTTCTCCAGGGTGCGGGCGAGGGAGTCGCCGACGACGGTGGTGCGCAGATGCCCGACGTGCATCTCCTTGGCGACGTTCGGCGCCGAGTAGTCGATCACGACCCGCTGCGGATCCTCCGCGGGAACGCCCAGGCGGACGTCGTCGGCGAGCTCCGCTGCCTGGTCCGCGATCCACGCTGTTCGCAGGCGGATGTTCAGGAAGCCGGGCCCGGCGATCTCGAGCGGCTCCGCGATGCCGTCGAGGTCGACGGCATCGACGATCCGCTGCGCGATCTGCCGCGGGTTCTGCCCGAGGCGCTTGGCGAGACCCATCGCGGCGTTGCACTGGAAGTCCGCGAACTGCGAGGGCCGGATAAGGGGATCCGCATCCGCGTACTCGGGTCCGAAGGCCTCGACGAAGGCGGCCTGGAAACGCGTGGTCAGAGCGGTCTCGGGGGCGGTCATGCCCACCAGGGTAGTCGCGGCAGAGCATCCGTTCGGCGTGACGTTCGGCTCGCGGGAGCACGGAGCGGCGCGCTTGTCCACCCCGAGCTGGGTGCGCTCCTAGACTGGCCCCGTGCAGGTTGGGGGAGGAGACGGATGACCAGGGACAGCACCCGCGCGAGAAACGCGGCGGAGGACGACGACTGGATCTTCGCCGCCGCAGACCCGGGGACCCTGCCCACCGAGGAACTTCCGGACCGGGAGGCCTTCGACCGCCACGCCACCCCCCTTCTCGCGCGCCCCGAGCGGCCCGCCCAGCCGGTCGCCACGCGTGACCATGGCACCTACGCCCGCTCGGGCACGACCCCGAGCGCCGAGGGCGCGATCGAGCTGCGGGGCCTCACCCTTCCGGCCCGTTTCGCCGAGCTCGGGTTCTGGGACGCCGCGCGTGACCTGCTGGCCCTGCTGTGCCTGATCGCCGCTGCCAGCACCCAGTTCGTGGTCCGCGACATCGGGTGGTGGACGGTGGTGCCGCAGAGTGCGATCGCCCTGTCGGTGCTGGCCCTCGTCGGGGTGCACTGTCTGCGCTGGATACCCCGCGACCCCGATCTGCCGACGATTCGGCGGCTGCGGGTCATCGGCCAGATCCCCGCGATCACCGTCGCGGTGCTGATAATCCTCGCCGACCTGGTGCTCTCGCTGCCGGTGCTGTTCTCGCCGCTGGAGCAGGTGCCGCTCGGTGTCGGCGTCGGGGTGTCGCTGCTGCTGGTGGGGGCGATCGTCGCGATCGAGCCGCGCCGCCACGAGGGATGGACGCCACAGGAGGTGTCGCGGCGCCGCATGATCGCGGTGCTGCGCGGGCTCGGCTGGGCCGCGGCGGTGCTGTTCGCCCTGTCCCTCGTCATGGCGGTGGGGCGCGCCTTCACCACGGGGTGGCCGTTCGCGCTGACATCCTTCGCGAACTCGGGCCTGTCGGCGCTGGTGCTGACGGTGGCGCTCGCCTCCGCTCTGCAGCGCGACCGCTCCCGCTTCGTGTTCGTCACCGCTGCGATCGGTGGACTCGTGATCGCCGCCCTCGCCGACAACTCCCTGCGCATGCAGTTCGCCGCGCCGCTGTCCGTCGCGATCGGGTTCGTGTACCTGCCGCTGC
>JAUNUA010000065.1 GCA_030538435.1 Brachybacterium sp. | reverse complement strand
TGGGGCCCTTCGGGATGGTGCCGGAACCGTCGGGCTCGGGGATTGCCGCCAGCAGTGAGGAGGTGTACGCCTGCTGGGGATCGTTCCACACGCGGTCGGTGGGTCCGGCTTCGACGAGTCGGCCCCCGTACATCACCAGCGTGGTGTCCGCGATGCGCCGGACCACGGCGAGGTCGTGGGAGATGAACAGCATGCCGGCGCCGAGCTCGGTGATGAGGTCCCGCATCAGTCGTGCGACGCTGGTCTGGGTGGAGGCGTCGAGCGCCGAGATCGGCTCATCAGCCACCAGCAGCTGCGGGCGCGCCGCGAGGGCCCGGGCGATGGCGATGCGCTGCTTCTGGCCACCCGAGAACTGGTGGGGCATGCGTCGCACCCACGCCGGATCCAGGCCCACCCGCTCCATCCACTCCTCCGGCCGTGACCCCTCGGCGCCCCGGGCGAGGGCCGCGCGGACGCCGTCGGTGATCTGCTCGCCGACCCGGCGGCGGGGGTTCAGAGAGGTCGAGGGGTCCTGGAACACCATCTGGATGCCGGTGAGATCGCGGGGGCGGCGGCGCAGGCCGAGCGGCCGTACCGCCTGACCGTCGAAGATGACGCTGCCCTCGGCGATCTTCTCGATCCCGACGACGGCCCGTGCGACGGAGGACTTCCCGCTGCCGCTCTCCCCGACGAGCGCCACCGTCTCCCCGGGTGCGATCGAGAAGGAGACCTCGCGCACGGCCACCACGGGCGGGTGCCCGGGGTACCGCACGACCAGGTCGCGGGCATCCAGGACGACGTCCTCAGCCACGTTCCCCACCTCCGGTCGTCTCATCGTCGGGGTCGGTGTCCTCCAGGCGGGAGCCCGGCAGCGCGGAGAGCAGGCTGCGGGTGTACTCATGCCCGGGAGAGCGGAACAGGGTCTCGCGATCAGCGGTCTCGACGACGCGGCCGGCGCGCATCACGCTCACCCGGTCGGCAATCGCGCTCATCACCCCGAGGTCGTGGGTGACCAGCAGCACGGCGAGTTCGCGCTCGGTGGCGAGACTGCGCAGCAGCTCGAGGATGCCCGCCTGCACCGTGACATCGAGCGCCGTGGTGGGTTCGTCGGCGAGCAGCACGTCCGGCTCGCACGCGAGCGCCCCGGCGATGCAGATGCGCTGGCGCTGCCCGCCGGAGAACTGGTGGGGGTAACGACGAAGCGCCGATGCAGGATCAGGGACGTGCACCCGGTCCAGCAGGTCGATCGCGCGGGCGCGAGCGTCGGCCCGGGAGAGCTTCTCATGCGTGCGCATGTGGTCGGTGAGTTGGCGTCCGACGGTCAGCTGCGGGTGCAGGGTGGTCGAGGGGTCCTGGAAGACCATGGAGATGCGCCTGCCGCGGATGCGGTTCAGGGCGCGGCGGGGCAGACCCAGCAGCTCCCGGTCCTCCAGTCGGATCGACCCGGAGGTGCGGGCCTGGCGGGGCAGTAACCCCAGCACGGCCAGCGATGTGAGGGTTTTCCCGGATCCGGACTCCCCGGCGAGGCCGTGGATGCGGCCGGGGTGCAGCTCGAGGTCGATGCCGTGGACGAGGGGTCTGCCGATACTGATGTGGAGATCGTCGATCCTTAGGACGGCCGTCATGAGGCGGCCTCCTTCGCCGACTTCTCACGACCTGCGGCCTGGTCGTGGGCGACCTCGGCGCTCGGATCGAGGATGTCGCGCAGGGCATCGCCCAGGAGGTTGAAGGCCATCACCACGGTGAGGATCGCCAGGCCGGGGAACACCCCGAGCCACCAGGCGTCGAAGTTCCGGATCGCGGCGGACACCATCGACCCCCATTCGGCGGTAGGCGGCTGCGCACCCAGACCCAGGAACGACAAGCCGGACAGCAGCAGAATGGCGGTGCCGATGTCGAGGGTGGCGAGCACCAGCATGGGTCCCGCGATCCCGGGGAGGATGTCGGTGCGCAGGCTCTTCAGCGGGGAGTACCCGAGCAGGCGTCCGGCGATGACGTAGTTCTGCGAGCGCAGGCCCAGCACGATGCTGCGGGTGACGCGGGCGTACTGCGGCCAGGACACGATGATCGCGGCGATCACAGCGTTGAACAGCGACGGTCCCAGCGACGCGGCGATCACCATCGCGAGGATGACGGTGGGGAAGGCCATGACCAGGTCCGTGAGCCGCATGAGGGCCTCGTCGAACCAACCGCCGAGGTATCCGGCGACGGCGCCGACCACGGTGCCGATCACCATGGCGACGGCCACCAGCATGAGGGCCAGGGGGATGGTGACGGAAGCGCCCGTCATCAGGCGGGAGAAGATGTCCCGTCCGTTGCCGTCGGTCCCGAGCCATGCCTCTCCCCCTGGGGGCTGCAGCCGGGGGAGCACTTGGGCGTTCGGCTCGAAGGGCACCCACCAGTGCGCGGTGAAGGCGACGAGGATCCAGGCGAGGGCGATGACGGTGCCGATCACCCCCAGCGGGGTGCGCCACGCGCGGGGCCAGCGGATCCGGGGTCGAAGGCGGCTCATCCCAGCCTCACCCGCGGGTCGAGGACGCCGTAGAGCAGGTCGACGATGATGTTGATGCCGATGTAGATGATGCCGACCACGAGACCCACGCCCATCACGCCCGGCAGATCGAGGTTCGCGGCGGAGTTGTAGGCGTAGGTGCCGAGTCCTGGCCAGGAGAACACGGATTCGACGAGGACCGTGCCGGACAGCAGCGTGCCGAAGGCGAGTCCGACGACGGTGAGGATCGGCAGCGAGGCACCGCGCAGGACGTAGTCGAGGACGACGCGGGGTCCGCTGAGGCCCTTGGCGCGGGCGGCGCGCACGTAGTCGGCGGCCAGCACCTCCAGCACACTGGTGCGGATGAAGCGGGTGAGCAGCCCGATGGTGACCAGGGAGAGGACCAGAACCGGCAGCGCGAGGTGCGCGACGGCGTCGAGGAAGCCGACGGGGTCACCGTCCAGCGCGTAGTCGACGGTGTACAGGCCGGTGATCGTCGGCGGGGGCGTGATCGAAGGAGAGATCCGTCCGGAACCCGGGGCGATCCGCAGCTGCAAGAAGAAGACGTAGAAGCTGACCAGGGCCAGCCAGAAGGTGGGGACGCTGAGACCGACCAGGGTGATCACGCGGACCACCTGATCGGTGACGAGACCGCGCCGGTAGGCGGCAAGGGTGCCGAGCACGAGGCTGACGGCGAGGCTCACCACGATCGCGCACAGGGCCACCTCGATGGTCGCGGGAACGGCGGAGGCGAGGTCGGTGCCGACCTCCCGTCCAGTCACGAGGCTGGTTCCGAGATCGCCCTGGAGGAGGTTCCCCATGTACAGGAAGTACTGCACGATGATGGGCCGGTCCAGTCCGTGCTCGCGGATGAAGGCCTCCCGGGTGGCGGGATTCTGGGAGGCGCCTTCGCCGAGGGCGGCGGAGACCGGGTCGCCGGGGACGAGGTTCGTCAGGGCGAAGGTCACGACGGTCACGCCGATGAGGATGACCAGCGACGTCCCGAGCCGCCGCAGGAGATACCTCGCGAACGGAGATCCTCTGCGCCGGGGACGAGCGTCAGCCGGTGGGGGCGAGGTGGTGGTGCTCATTCGCGGGTCATGCCGGCGAGACCCCGGCGATGTCCAGGTACCACAGCGGACTGTAGACAGCTCCGGTCACGGTATCGGCGCTGGCGATGTTGCGCGCCGGGACGATCAGCGGCACGAACGGCCCGGACTCCTGCATGGCCTCACCGAAGGCGATGAACTCGGACTCGCGCTCCTCGCTGTCGGTGGCGGCGGAGGCGCGGGCGGCGATGTCGGCGATCTCCTGGTCGTCCTCCTCGGCCCACCCCGCGCGCTCCCCGACCTTGAGGCCGGGTCCGAACGGCAGGAAGTTCGCGGAGTCGGCGTAGTCCGGTCCCCAGAACCACAGGCCGAAGGCCTCGCGCCCGCTCACGTAGGCATCCAGTTCGGTGGCGAACGGTGCGGGGGCCAGCTCGACGGTGATGCCGATCTCGCCCAGCTGGGACTGGATGCGCTCGGCGAGAGGGGTGAATTCGACACCGCTGACCGGGTAGTCATTGGGGAACTGCAGGCGCATGGTCTGGTCGGTGTACCCGGCCTCCTCGAGCGCCGCCTCAGCCCGGTCGGTGTCGCGGGTGATGCCCTCCTCGAGGGCTCCCTCGAATCCGATGGGGATGACACCGGTGGCCTGCTGGGCGCCTTCCCCGGCGAGCTCGAGCAACGCGTCGTAGTCGAGCCCGTAGCGGATGGCCTCGGCGATCTTGGGGTTCGCGAGGTCATCGGCGACGTCCTCGGACTGATTCAGCAGCAGGAAGATTGTCTGACCGGAGGGGGAGGCCTCGACGGTGAACCCGTCGCCGAGGCCGGAGACCTGGTCGCCGGAGAGATCGAGCGTGACCATCGTGTCGCCGCCCTGG
Organism: Brachybacterium sp.; assembly: GCA_030538435.1. Taxonomy (GTDB): domain Bacteria; phylum Actinomycetota; class Actinomycetes; order Actinomycetales; family Dermabacteraceae; genus Brachybacterium. The sequence continues at coordinate 6,439 of JAUNUA010000065.1, read as the reverse complement.
AGGTTCATCAACTGGGTGGCGGACTCGGTGACGTTGCGGATGACGACCCGGTCGTAGCCGGCTTCGCGGGAGCCGGTGTACTCCTCGTTGCGCACGAGGACCACCTGGGAGGTGAGGTCCAGGGTGTGCAGGACGAAGGGGCCGGACCCCGCGGAGGCGGAGTTCAGGTAGTCCTGCGCGGAGTCGGAGCCGTCGGTGGCGCCACCGTTCTCCTGCACGACCTCGGCGTTCAGGATGCCGAGGGCGGGGTTGGCGAGGATCGCGGGCAGCTGCAGCAGCGGGGTGTCGGTGGTGAAGCGAATGGTGGTGTCGTCGACCTGCTCCATCGAGACGCCGTTCAGGAGGAAGTTCGGCTTCGCGTCCTCCATCCCCTTCACGCGCTGGAGGGAGAACACGACGTCCTCGACGGTGACGGGGGAGCCGTCGGAGAAGGTGTGGCCTTCCTCGAGGGTGAAGGTGAACTCGGTGGCATCCTCGTTCTGCTCCCAGGTGGCGAGGCCGGGGACCGGAGTGGTGACGTCCGATCCCTCGAAGTCGACCAGGGTCTCGTACAAGGCGCGCGCGACCATGTTGCCGGTGGGATCGTAGGTGTTGCCCGGATCGCCGGTCTCGATGGAGAAGGCCGTGTCGATGACCAGGGTGCCGCCTCCGCCGCCGTCGCCCTGGCCCCCGCCGCCCGACCCGGCGGTGTTCCCGCCGGAGCACGCCGACAGGGCGAGGAGGGAGGCCGAGGATGCCCCGGCGAGGAGGAACGAACGGCGAGGAGTGAGCATCGTTGGGTCTCCTGCGACTCGAGGCCGGACCACTGGGGCAAGCCTGCTTGGTTGGACGATGGTGCATACATTGACACGAGTGCTGACGGATCGTCCAGTACTGTTCCGGTTATTGAGAACAGATCGTTACCTGTACCAACGGAGGTTGGCACAATGTCTAATCAACACCGTCGTCCTCGCGGTTCTTCCGGACGAAATGCCCCTTTAGATGCCGTCGACTACCAGATCCTCGACATCCTTCGGGTGGATGGCCGGATCTCCGTGGCCGCGCTCGCCGAAAAGGTGGGCATCTCCCGTGCCACCGCCTACTCACGCCTCGAGGGCCTGGTGGCCGACGGCGTGATCACGGGGTACTCGGCGCGGGTCGACCCCGAACGGGCAGGGCTGTCGGTCTGTGCGCTGGTGTTCGTCACGGTGCAGCCGCAGTCGTGGGCCGAGTTCCGCGAGCGCGTCCTAGAGCTTCCGGACGTCGAGTACTGCGCCGTCACCACCGGGGAGCACGATGCGATGCTGCTGGTGCGGGCGCGCGATGTGCGCGGGGTCCACGAGTTCACCACGGGAGTGATCGCGCTGCTGCCCCAGGTGCGCACCGTCGTCAGCGTTGTGGTGCTGGATGAGGTGGTGCAGCGGCCCTACATCCTGCCGACCGACCTCCCGGAACGTCCCACCTCGGCCGGTTTGGGCATGACCCGGTGGACACCGGTGGCCGAGGGGCGCGGAGCCATGGGCACCCGCGAGGTGTGATGCGGTGGCGGCTGGCCGGGGCGTCCGCGCTCAGGCTCCGGGGACCTGCACGCACACGCTGCGCTGCGGCGCGCCGTGCATCTCGTAGTGCTCGATGAGCCGGAGGGTGTCCGTTGCCGCGTCCCGCTCGATCGCGCTCGTACCCTGTCCGGTGATGACGTTCCCGGTCGCGGCCAGCACGTGGACGAAGCGCACGCTGATCCCGTCGCCCTCGCGGGTCCCGATGAACCGGCCGAAGGTGACCGTGTCCCCGTCGTAATCCCCCCACACCACGCCGTCCCGCTCGCGGTAGTGGAAGGTGCTGGGGGAGTCGGGGTCAACCTTGGAGGTGGTTGAGGAGTGCAGGCGGAAGGTGAGGCCGTCGAGCGACGGCTGGGTGCTGAGGGGCATGGGGACGATTATGGCGTCGTTGCGCCGCCGTCGGGTGCGGTTGCGCTCAGTCGGCCCGCTGCGTGGCGCTCAGTCGGACGGGTGGAGTTGCGCGAGCGTCCACCCGCTGATGGAGCCGGTGCCTTCAGCCAGCACCGTCATCGCAGGTCTGTCTTTCGCAGGAGGCAGGGGGTCCCCGACCTGCAGGCCCGGGGAGGTGGACAGGACGACTCGGGAGTCCTGGTTGAGGACCACGTGATGAGCGCCGTCGGGGACATGGCCGCGGAGCAGCAAGGATTCGATGGCCGGGAGGTCGAGGTCGGCGCCGATGACGCATCCCTCAAAGGGCGCGGCTCGCACCCCGAGCGACACGGTGATGGTCATGGTCTCGATTCCGCCCCGGTCGAAGTAGGGGCCGAACACCGACATGGTCTCGCGGGCAAGAGCCTGGGCGAACCAGGGCATGGCCTCGTAGTCGTAGTACTGCAGAGAACGGGAGGCGAACTCGTGGGCCTTGAACGCCGGTTCCGCCGAGTGCCCTCGATCCCACCAGTCCATCCAGAGCCGGGAGTCCGTGAGCAGGCCCGGCCGATAGGCGATCCCGGCGCCGCGCACCAGGTCTCCGGAGCGGTGGATGATGGTCTGCAGAATCTCGTCGACCCGTTGGGCGGAGGCGTCCCGCGCCCGCTGGGGCGCGGGGATCTCGGCGATGCGTTCGGCGGCTTCGCCCAGGTGTGAGGCGACGTCGTCGAGCTGGGCCCCGAGGTCCGCGAAGGCCGCGGTGATGTCCTCGGGGCCATTCTCGCGCCGAGAGCCGTACAGGGCCGCCCGGTCGTTCAGGAGGAGCCCGGCGAGGATGCGCACGCTGTCGCGTGCGGCCCGGGCCGCGTCGTCCTCACGGGAGGCGATGATCGCTGAGACGGTCTGCTCGGTGCTCCGCCACAGCGCCGCAGGGACCTCGCTGCTCCCGTTCACCCACGCGATCGACTGCATCTCGCCAACCGGTGGGACAAGGGTCGCCAGGAGCCGTTCGTTCCGGGCGATACGGGCGATCGTGACCAGATACAGGGTCGCGGCGCGGCGACGTCCGACCGTGTCCTGCGAGTCCGCCAGTCGACGGAGGGCGGTGCGCAGGTCGGCGTCGTCGAACGCGTCGTGGCGTCGTGCAGCGTACCGGGCGGCGCCTGCGAGCAGCTCCCCGACGGCACCACCGAGATCGGCGATCTCGGAAAGGGTGCGTGCCTGCAGCGCCGATCGAGCCAGTCGGTCCAGATCCACGTCGGTGGCATGGATGAAGGTGCCGCCGCCACGCCCCGGTCTGGTGCGCACGAGCCCGTCGTGCCGGAGTCGCTCGAGGGACTGGCGGAACGTCAAGGGGGAGACGCTCATCTGTCGCGCCATGACGTCCTCGCTGGGGAGTCGCTCGCCGGTTTCCAGCATGCCGATGCCGATCCCGGTGCGCAGTTGGTGCTCGACCCGGGCGGCGCGGGTGCCGGCGTGGTTCGGGGTCGGGAGCCGACTGACGATCGACAAGGTGCTGGACGTGGGCACCCCGTCCTTCACCTCAGGGGGCGTGGGACTCGGCATGGCGGCATGCTACGCGGCGGCCTGCGCCGTACGGGTGACCTCGTGGTCGGTCTCCTCCCCGTCGTCATGGTGCCGGGCCAGGCGCTCCGCGGTGGGCACGGCGAGCCACACGGCGAGGATCATGGCGAGCACTCCGGCCAGGAGCTTTCCGATCACCAGCGGCGCCACCATGGTGGGCTGGAAGTTGGCCATGAACGCCAGGTGGTCGCCGAAGGTGAAAGCGGCGCATACGGAGAAGGCGATCGCCAGCACGCGGTCCCGGGCGGGCATGGAGGGGATCAGCCGGTACATCGCGAGGATGTTGGCGGAGGCCGCGAGGATGCCGGCCATACCGGCGGGGCTGATTCCGACCACCCCGCCGACCATCTCGAGGGGGCGGGCGAGGACGGTCTTGATGACGTAGACCATCGGGAAAGCCCCCGCGAGCATGATCCCGATGTAACCGGCGATCTCGAGGGCCCGGAACTGGTCGTCGGAATCGGCGATAATCGGGTCGAAACCCCAGCCAGCCCAGAGGGTCGAGACACCACCGGTGAAGTACTCGATGATGACGAGTGCCAGGACGAGCTTCAGTCCGGCGTCCAGGAGCCGACCGAACACGAGGAACGCGCCGATCATGAACGTGGTGGCGAAGCGCAGGCACAGGGCGAGCACCACCACGAAGATGATGATCGGTAGGAGGTTCGCGAAGATCTCCCCCCAGGTCAGCGAGAAGCTGATGGTGGGATCGGCGGAGGTGTCCAGGCTGTCGCGCAGCGGGGTGCGGGTGAGCTTGAGGATCGCGGTGGTGACGAACACGCCGATGGGGATGGTGAGTACGCCGGACATCACGCCGAGCGCGAGGTACCGGTGGTGGCGCCGCTCGAGCATGGCGAGGCCGACGGGGATGGAGAAGACGATGGTCGCCCCTGACATGAAGGCGGTGGCGGCGGCCATCACCCAGGCGCTCTCGGAGCGGGCGGTGACCTCGGCGAGGCTGTAGCCGCCCATGTCGCCGGCGATCAGGGCGCCGGCCGCCATCGCGGGGTCGGCTCCCATGGCTGCGAAGACCCGGCCGGTGATGACCTCGACGAAGGTGGCGAGGTAGGGGACCGACGCCATGATGCCCGCGACCGGGAGGAAGATCGGTCCGATGGAGTGAATGCCCTCCTTGAACTCCTTGCCGATTCCCTTGGTGTCGTCCACGATCGCGCCCACCGCGCCGAGGGCCACGAAGGCCATCATCAGCCAGATGACGGCGGTTCCGATGTGTTCCATGATCGGTGCATCCCCTCAGGAGAGCAGAGCTCGGGTGTGGTCGTTGAGGAAGACGCCCTCGGGGTCGAGCTCCCGGCGCACGCTCCGGAAGGTCTCCGCTTCAGGGAAGAGGCGGTCCAGACGCTCCCGGTCCAGGAGGTGGAGCTTCCCCCAGTGGACGGTGGCGTCGTAGCCCTGGAGCAGCTCGTCGACATCCCGGAGGTAGGGCCAGTAGTCGGTCCCGGGGGCACCGGAGACCGACAGCGAGACCTTGTCCTCGCGGTGGAAGGGGGAGAGGTGGGCGTCGTCGCCGCGGGTCCACCGGGTCTCGATCGGGTACTTCTGATCGGGGTGGTCCTCGAGGATGAGGTCCTTCAGCGCGGTCCAGGCGTCTTTCGCACGATCCACGCCGACGTAGTACTCGAGCTCGTGGAAGGGGATCATGAACCCGCCCGGATAGATGCGGTAGGCACGGTCGTGACGGGCGCCCTCCTCCTCCCGGATCCCGCTCGGCTCCTCGGCGGGCTCGGCCCAGGCCCTCGGGAGTGGGCAGCTCGTACAGGCTCGCGGACTCCGGGGCCTGGCACCACAGGAAGGAGAAGTGCCGCGAGTGCTGCGGATTCTCCTGCCACGCCCCCAGTAGCTCCTCTGTGGTCTCGTAGGTGATCTCCTCGCGCAAGTGGTAGGCCTCGACGGCTTGCAGCTCCACCTCGAGGATGACGCCGAGGGTGCCAATGGCGACCTGGGCGGCGCGTAGGCGGCGCAGGTCACCCTCGTCGATCTCGACGACGTCGCCCTGTCCGGTGAGCAGCCGGACCCAGGTGACGGTCGAGGAGAAGCAGCCCAGGTCGATGCCGGAGCCGTGGGTGGCAGTGGAGACAGCCCCGGCGATGGCCTGCTTGTCGATATCCCCTTGGTTGCCCAGGGAGAGTCCCGCCTCCCACAACGGATCGCCGAACGCGCTGATCGCGGTCCCGCCGAGGGCTCGGACCCGCTGGGTGGCGGAGTCGATCCCCGTGACCTGCTGGAGCGCGGAGAGGTCCAGGAGCATGCCCCCGGTGGAGACCACGGGGGTGAAGGAGTGACCTGTGCCGGCTACGCGCACGCACATCTTCTGCCGGATGGCGTAGCGGACAGCGTCGAGCACCTCCTGTTCGCTGCGGGGACGGACCGTGAGGGCCGGGGTGGCGACCTGATTGCCGCCCCAGTTCTTCCAGGGACGGGCGGTGTCGGTGTGGGGGAGAGGTGCGTGGGCCATGAGGACTCCTTCGTCGGGCCAGGGGCGGGAAGGAGCAGCTCCCGCCACCTCATGAACACTAACCTTCAGTGTTATAGGTTACAAGGGGTGGGGGTGCCGAGGTGGGCCACCGCAGGTCAGCCGCAGCGTTCCGGCGGTGGTCTCCATCGATGCCTGATGATGGTGCTCTACTGGAGCCCGAGGGTCGCGGCACTCCGAGGCCGGTCGGCGAGAGGGGCGATGGTGCGACGCACCGTACAGGTGACAGGGACGGCACCCCCCGACCTCGTGCGACGGAGGTACCGTCAGACCGCCCGCTGGCCCGAGTGGGCACCGCAGATCCGCGCCGTCGAACCGGCCGATGCCCTCATCTACCCCGGCATGACCGGGGTCGTGCATGGTCCCCTCGGGCTGCGGGTCTTCTTCACGATTCTCACCGTCGAGGGCGACGGGGAGACATGGTCCTGGCAGGTCAGCGCACTCGGGGTGCGCG
>JAUNUA010000064.1:9206-10900 GCA_030538435.1 Brachybacterium sp. | reverse complement strand
GAACAGTGGTTGAGCCTACCCGTCCGCACGCGGGGACGCGAATTCCTTCCGGAGTGACGTCCAGCACTGCGCTCAGGACACGGGGATAGTCTGACCAGGGACGACGACCAACGGAAGGAGCGCCGCCCATGACGGTCGACGACGCCACCCTCGCCACGTGGCGGGAAGCCCTCCAGGAAAAGCCCGCAGGCTGGGATTTCTCGGAGCTGACCGGCTATCGGGAGGAGCACCTCCCCTGGGACTACACGACCTTCGCCCACAATCTCGCGCAGGTTTCCCACCACGTGCTGGACCTCGGCACCGGGGGAGGGGAGCTGCTCAGCAGCCTGCACGACGTGCTCCCCGAGGACACGGTCGCGACCGAGGGCTGGGCTCCGAATGTGCCCGTGGCCCGCACCGCCCTCGAGCCGCTCGGTATCGAGGTCGTCGAGTACGACAGCGAGGCACCCGGTTCCAATCTTCCCTTCGCCCCGGAGCGCTTCGATCTGGTGCTCGCCCGGCACGAGTCCTTCGACGCCGAGGAGGTCTACCGTGTGCTTTCCAAGGGCGGGGCGTTCCTCTCCCAGCAAGTCGCCGGGGACGACCTGCGGGAGCTGTACGAGATCTTCGACCTCGAGCCCGGATACACCGAGGTCACCCTGGAGAACATCGAACGGGAGCTGACCTCCGCCGGGTTCCGCGTCGAACGGGCGGATACGTTCCGCGGACGCGCCGAGTTCGACGACGTCACGACCTTGCTGCGGTTCCTGCGCCGGGCCCCCTGGTACGCGCCGGAGGACCTGGACGTCGACACCCACCGCGAGGTGCTCGAGGCCCTGCATGCGCGCACCGGCGACGGGCCGCTGGTGATGACCACCTCCCGCTTCTGGCTCCTGGCGCGCACCCCGCAGGAGAACCCGCCCGCGGTCACCGACTTCTCGCAGCTGCTCGACGACAAGCCCGAGGTGCCCGATGTGTGAGCAGCCGACTGGTCGGTCCGGTCGCGAACAGAGGTCAAATCCTCGTCAAATCTGGAAGGAACGGACGTACCGGGTCACCGGTTTCGCACCTGGCGTGCGAGGATAGGCCAGCAGACAACTGCAGGGAAAGGGGAACAGGGTGCCGCACAATTCCGCTGATGACCGCTACCGCGATGAGTCCACGCAGCGGTTGGACCACACCTCGTCCCTGGGCCCGTTCACGATTCCGGACGGCGCCGAAGAGCCCGAGCACGGCCTGAACAGCCAGGACCGCTCCGCCATCGAGGCGCTCCCGCAGGGCAGCGCCCTGCTGATCGTCCGGAAGGGCCCGAATCTGGGCGCCCGGTTCCTGCTGGATGCGGACCGCACCGTCGTGGGCCGCCACCCGAACAGCGAGATCTTCCTGGACGATGTCACCGTCTCCCGCAAGCACGCGGCGTTCGTGCGCGAGAGCGAAGGCATCGTCGTCCGCGACCTCGGATCGCTGAACGGTACGTACGTCGGCAGGGAGCGCGTCGACGAGGCGCTGCTGCAGCCCGGCCAGGAAGTGCAGATCGGCAAGTACCGCCTCACGTTCCACCCGCCCCTCGAGAAGGGCTGAGGGATGGCGACGTCCGCGTCGCGTGCGAAGGCCACTACCACTGCCCGCCTCAGCATCGGGCAGGTGCTCGGTCTGCTGCGCGAGGAGTTCCCCGACCTGTCCCACTCCAAACTGCACTATCTGGAGTCCGAGGA
>JAUNUA010000064.1:0-9196 GCA_030538435.1 Brachybacterium sp. | reverse complement strand
TCTCCAGCGGCTACCGCAAGTACTCCTACGACGACGTCGACCGGCTGCTGTTCGTCCTGCGCGCCCAGCGGGACCGGTTCTGGCCGCTGAAGGTCATCAAGGAGCATCTGCTCGAGCACGGTGTCGACGGTGCGGACGTCACCTCCATCGCCTCCCGCCCGGGTCCCAGTGCCCAGATGCAGCCGGTGCGGCTGGACCGCCGGGGCCTCGCCCGCGCCGCGCACGTCGACGAGGAGTTCCTCGCAGAGCTGGAGCAGTACGGGATGCTGCCGGCCGATGACATGTTCTACGGCTCCGCGGAGCTGGAGATCACCCAGGCCGCCCGGGATCTCGCCGCCGAGGGCCTGCACCCGCGCCACCTGGTCATGCTGCGCACCTCCGCCCAGCGACAGGCCCACATGATCCGCTCGGTCGCCGAGCCGCGCAGCCGCTCCGGCAACGCCGCCGCCCGCGGTGGAGCGGAGGACCTCACCCGCGACCTCGGCGAATCGATGGTCACCCTGCACGGCGCGCTCCTGCGCCGTTCCCTACGCGAGCCCTGACCGCCACCACCAACAGCCGTCGAGCTCGACGATCTGCTCGGTGTGTCGGACGGTGCGGGCGTATCATCACCAGTAGGGTACGAACGTGCTCTCGTCCTTCCCCCCGGAGAGCCGCCTAACGGAGGTAGATGTGTCCACCGAACGTCCCGCGGATCGCACCGCGCAGACCACTGTTCCGGCTGAGCCGGCGCAGGGCGCTCTCTTCGACGAGCTCGTGGACACCCCGGGGGAACTCGGCTATCGCGGTCCGGCCGCCTGCAAGGCCGCCGGCATCACCTACCGCCAGCTCGACTACTGGGCGCGCACCGGCCTGGTGGAGCCGAGCGTCCGCTCGGCCACCGGATCCGGCAGTCAGCGCCTGTACGGGTTCCGCGACGTGCTGGTGCTGAAGGTCGTGAAGCGCCTCCTGGACACCGGCGTCTCCCTGCAGCAGATCCGGGTGGCCGTCGCGGCGCTGCGCGAGCGCGGCGTGGACGACCTCGCGCAGATCACCCTGATGAGCGATGGCGCCTCGGTGTACGAGTGCACCAGCGCGGAGGACGTCTTCGACCTGGTCCAAGGTGGCCAGGGCGTGTTCGGCATCGCCGTCGGCCGTGTGTGGCGCGAGGTGGAGAACTCCCTGTCGGTGCTGCCGGGTGTGGACCCCGCCGACGACGCGGACCTCGCCCTGCAGGACGAACTCGCCGCCCGCCGCGCCAACCGGGCCGGCTGACAGACCTTTCCCTGTGCAACACATCGAGGCGAGCACCGCGTGGTGCTCGCCTCGATCAGTGTAAGGAGGTCCCGTTACACACCCGCTCTGATGGCGGGCTTGTTGCGCGGCCTCAGCTGTGCTGGCGGGAGTCCATGACAACCTTCAGCAGGGCGTCGAAGTCCTCGGTGAGGCGCTGACCGCTGGCACCCTCGTACCGGTGCAGCGGCACTGCTCCGCCCTGAGCCTGCTGCAGGCCGACGCGTTCCTCGATGACGGGCTCCAGCACGAGGTCGCCGAACAGCTCGCGCAGCTCCCCGAGACGGTACTGGTGCTCGACCGACCGGGGCCGGTAGCGATTCACGACCAGTCCGAGGGGCTGGAGGCGCGGCGCCAAACCGGCCTCGTGGATCTCCTGGGTGAGTTTCAGGGCGCGGTCCGCGGCGGTGACGGCGAAGAAGCCCGGTTCGCACACGACCAGCGCCCGATCCGAAGCGGACAGTGCCATCTGGGTGAGGCCGTTCAGGGACGGCGGGCAGTCGATGAGCACCAGGTCGTACTGGTCGGTGCGCTTGTCCAGCGCGTCGCGGACCCGCCGGACCTCGCGCGCGGAGGGGTACGGGGTGTCGATCATGACGGAGCGGTGGCTGCCGGGAATGATCGACAGTCGCGAGGTGACCCCGTCCAGGTCCGACCAGAGGGTGGGGCGGATCGCCCGGTCGATCGTCTCCGTGCGCGGGGTGGCCAGCACATCCGCGACGTCCGGTGTCCTCCCGGGCTCGCCGAGCAGACCGAGCGTCGAGTCGCCCTGCGGGTCGAGGTCAACGACCAGGGTGTTCACCCCCTGATGGAGGGCAGCGGAGGCCAGGCCGAGGGTGACAGACGTCTTGCCGACGCCGCCTTTGAGAGAACAGACGCTCACGGAGAACACGCGCGTGAGTCTACCGGGTCACCCCTGGGCTCCCGGGGGATCGACGACCTTGCGGCTCACCGGGTCACAATGGACGGGACCAGCGCTGACGCGAGCACACGCATCGGCCCGAGGAGGTTTCGCGCATGCCCCCACCAGACGCCACCCCGCAGCACCGGGTGGTCCTCGAGGTGCTCGAGGGCTGCGGCCCGTTCGCCGCGAGGGAAGCAGCGCCCCTGGGACCGGTCCGCGAGGTCGGCCCGACGGAGCTGGAGCTGGAGACCGAGGATCTGCTGGCGCTGAGGTCGTTGCGGCGCACTGTCGCCGCGTACCTGCTGCTGGAGGTCCCGGCGCGCCGTCCGCGCGAGCTGTGCGCCACGCAGAACCTGCAGCGCCTCGCGGCGTCGGTGGAGACCCTCGGGCGGCTCCGTCCCCGGATGCGCTTCACCGGGGTGCGCCTCAGCGCCGCGGGCGCCGACACCCCGGAGATGCGGCGCGTCGGCGAGGAGATCGGAAAGTGCCTGGGCCTCCCGACGGTGAGCGACGGGGACCTGCTGGTGCGTCTGCGGCGCGGGCCGGGGGAGACCTGGCAGATGCTGATCCGCACGACGCCGCGGCCCCTGTCGACACGACCGTGGCGCACCGAGGAGTACCCCGGCGCGGTGAACGCGACCATCGCGGCGAGCGTCCTGGACCTGCTCGATGTCGGCGCGGAGGATCAGCTGCTCGACCTCACCTGCGGCACCGGCACGTTCCTCATCGAGCAGCTGCACGATGTTGCCCCGGCCCGGAGCGTCGGTGTGGACATCTCCCCGGCAGCGCTGGAAATCGCGCGGATCCACCAGCGTGCCGCCCGACGACCCGGCCGCATCGACTGGACCGTAGGGAATGTCCTCGAGGTGCCGATCGAGGGCGGTTTCACGCGGCTCGTCACCAACCCGCCCTGGGGGATGCTCCACGGGGACCACGCCAGCACCCAGGAGTTGCACGCGGCGCTGCTGCGGCGGGCCGCGGAGCTCGCCGCTCCGTCGGCCCGTCTCGGGGTGCTCACTCATGAGATCCGGCGGATGCGGGCGGTGCTCGCCGAGGAGCCCTCGGGATGGCGGGCCATCGGCGAGCACCGGTTCTTCCAGAAGGGTCACCATCCGCGGCTGTTCCTGCTCGAGCGCGCCTGACGCCGAGCGCCCTGAGCGCTGAGGGCGTCAGAAGCCGCGGTTGCCGTCGGCGAGGGCAGCCAGAGCATCCTCGCTGCCCTCGAGGCGCACCTGCGCCTGGTCCCGTCCGAAGGCCCACAGCAGCAGCTCCGAGGCCGGTCCATGCACCTGTACGGAGCCCTCGGAGCGGCGGGTGCGGATGCGCGTCCCGCCCTGCGGGGAGACCAGGGTGATGTCCACCGGCAGTCGCAGCAGCATCCGGGACATCCGTCGGACGAGGCCCCACAGCTCTCGCTCGGCGGCTCCGTCCAGTTCGCGCGGCTCCCACTCGGGCTGGGCGCGCAGCAGGTCCTCATGGTGGACGTAGTACTCGCCGGTGTTCATCACCGCGTCCATCGGGCGGACGGGCGAGAACCGCTGCGGTCCGCTGCGGAACGCCTCCACCTGCTCACTCCACGGTGCGGAGCGCCGCTCCTCCAGCGCCCGTTCAGCCCGTTCGGAGAGCGCGGGGACCGGTAGGTTCGCGCCGATGCCGAGGTCGGGGCGCTGCTCCCGGATGATCAGATGCTCCAGCAGGTCCTGGGCCTGCCAGCCGGGCAGGACGGTGGGGGCGTCCGGGCCGAGGCGCTCGAGGTCATCGGCGAGGCCGTGGCGCTCGGTTACGACGAGGGAGGGTGCAGAGGGGGTCAACGGTGCGCCTCCCGGTCAGGACTGGTTGCTGAACGCGGCGTCGAAGGACAGCTCGGAGACCGGGTAGTCGAGACCGCGCAGGATCTCCAGCGCCTCCTCGGCGCCGTGGAGGCGGTCCATGCCGGCGTCCTCCCATTCGATGGAGATGGGGCCGTCGTACCCGATGGACCGCAGTGCCCGGAAGCAGGCGTCCCAGGGCACGTCCCCCCGACCGAAGGACACGAAGTCCCAGCCGCGACGCGGGTCGCCCCACGGCAGGTGGGAACCCAGGCGCGTGTTCCGCCCGGTGGTGCGGACCCGGATGTCCTTGCAGTCCACGTGGTAGATGCGGTCGGCGAAGTCCGTGATGAAGGAGACCGGGTCGATCTCCTGCCACATGAAGTGGGAGGGATCCCAGTTCAGGCCGAACGCCTCCCGATGGCCGATGGCCTCCAGGGTGCGCTGGGTGGTCCAGTAGTCGTAGGCGATCTCGGAGGGGTGGACCTCGTGGGCGAAGCGGACCCCGCAGTCGTCGAACACGTCGAGGATCGGGTTCCAGCGGTCGGCGAAGTCCTGGTAGCCGTCGTCGATGACGTCCTGGGGGACCGGCGGGAACATCGCCACGTACTTCCAGATCTTCGAGCCGGTGAACCCGACGACGGTCGTCACGCCCATCTTCTGGGCGAGACGGGCGGTGTTCTTCATGTCCTCGGCGGCCCGCTGGCGGACCCCTTCGGGGTCACCGTCGCCCCACACGGCGGAACCGACGATGTCCCGGTGGCGGAAGTCGATCGGGTCATCGCAGATCGCTTGGCCCTTCAGGTGGTTGGAGATCGTCCAGACCTTCAGTCCGTGCTTCTCCAGGATCGCCAGGCGCTCCTCGACGTACCCGGGTTCATCCCAGCGGGCGGCGTCCAGGTGCTCGCCGGAGACGGCGATCTCCAGTCCGTCGTAGCCCCACCCGGCGGCGAGCTCTGCGACCTCCTCCAGGGTCAGGTCGGCCCACTGTCCGGTGAACAGGGTGTGCGGCTGCGGCATGGTGTGCTCCTTCGAGTCGGGGGAGTGGTCGGGCTGCTCGGGCCTCAGTCGATGCGGCGGGTGCGGCCGTCGTCGGCGTCGGAGGCGATGATCGCGTCGAGGATGCGCTGCAGGGCGAGACCGTCGGCGAAGCTGGGACGGAACGCTCCGGGGTCCCGCGCGTCGATCGCCTGCAGCAGGTCGCGGAACTGGTGGGAGAAGGTGTGCTCCCAGCCGAGGACGTGGCCCTGGGGCCACCATCCTTCGAGGTAGGGGTGGTCGGGTTCGGTGACGAGGATGCGGGTGTATCCCTGCTCGGCGATGGGCGCGGTGGCGTCGAGGAACCACAGCTCGTTGGGGTTCTCCAGGTCGAAGCGGAGCGCCCCGGCGGTTCCGTACAGCTCGACGGAGAGCTGGTTCTTGCGGCCGGTCGCCATGCGGCTGGCTTCCACTGAGGCGATCGCCCCGCCGTCGAGGACCAGGGTCGCCCAGGCGGCGTCGTCGACCGTCACCGGTTCGGGTCCGTCCTCGCCGTCGCGCTCGTCGACGATGGTCTCCAGTCGCCCGCGGACCTCGGTGACCTGCTGGCCGGTGAGGAACTGCAGTTGGTCGATGGCGTGGGAGCCGATGTCGCCGAGCGCTCCGGACCCTGCGGTCTCCTTCCGCAGCCGCCATGTCATGGGGGCGTCGTCGTCGACCAGCCAGTCCTGCAGGTAGGCGGCGCGGGCCTGGCGGATCGCTCCGAGTCGGCCCTCCTGGACGAGACGCTGGGCGAGTGCGAGCGCGGGGACGCGCCGGTAGTTGAATCCGAGGGCGGCGACTTGGCCGCGCTCCTGGGCGGCGGTCGCCGCCGCAACCATCCGCTCGGCCTCCGCGGTGTCATTGGCGAGCGGCTTCTCGCACAGCACGTGCTTCCCGGCCTCGAGCGCCGCGATGGCGATCTCGGCGTGGAGGAACCCGGGGGTGCAGATGTCGACGATGTCGATGTCGTCGCGGGTGATGACGTCGCGCCAGTCGGTGGCGGCCTCGTCCCAGTCGAGTCGGCGGGCGGCGTCGGTGACACGCTCCTCGTCGCGGCCGACGATCACGCGGCGGACGATTGGCGGGACCTCGAACGCTGCTTCGACGCTGCGCCATCCTTGCGAGTGGGCGCGGCCCATGAACTCGTAGCCGATGAGGGCGACGCCGAGGGGTCGGGCCGCGTCGGTGGTGTGCTGCTGGGTGCTGGTCACGGGTGGTGCCTCCGGGGCGGGGTGGTCAGAGGGTGGCGGTGGTGGGGTCGAAGTCCGCCGGCATGGGCGAGGGGGCGGTGCAGGTGCTGCTCACCTCGACGATGCTGCCGCTGGAGGCGGCCTCGTCGATCGCGGCCATGATGTCCAGGACATGGGCGGCGATGCGGCCATCGAGCCGGTGAGGAACCCCGGCGCGCAGGGCCCGGGCCATCTCCAGGGTGCCGAGGCCGCGGCCGGCGATCGCGCCCTCGAGCGGCACGTCGGTCCAGTCCTCGCCGCCGTAGTCGATGCGGCGGCTGTCGCCGTCGAACACGTTGGGGTCGGGCAGCACGAGGGTGCCGTCCGTGCCGTAGATCTCGACCACACCCTGGTGGACGTGCGCGGAGTCGAAGGACAGCATCACGGTGGCGTTGGTGCCGTTCTCGAAGCTGAGGAGCGCGGAGACCTGGGTGGGCACGGTGACGTCGAAGCTCTGCCCGGCGAGGGGACCGGATCCGATGGTGCGGCTGGGCCGGGCGGTGGAGGCGACAGCGGCGACACCTCGGACCGGCCCGAGGGCGAGCACGAGGGTGCTCAGGTAGTACGGGCCGATGTCGTAGAGGGGCCCGGCCCCGGTCTGGAACAGGAATGCGGGGTTCGGGTGCCAGCTGTCCGGTCCGGGGACCTGGAACATGGCCAGGGCCGACATGGGGGTGCCGATGTCCCCGTCGCGGATCGCACGCAGCGCCGTCTGCAGGCCGCCGCCGAGGACCGTGTCCGGTGCCCCGCCGACGCGCAGGCCGTGCGTGTCGGCGATGCGCAGCAGCTCCGCGGCGCTCTCGGGATCCGTGGTGAGGGGCTTCTCGGTCCACACGTGCTTGCCGGCGTCGAGGATCGTGCGGGAGACCTCGAAGTGGGCGGCGGGGATCGTCAGGTTGACGACGATCTCGATGTCCTGGTCCTCGAGGACCACCTCGGGCGCCCCGAAGCGCGGGACACCGTACTCGGTGGCGCGGCGCTCGGCGGCCTCGGGGTTGAGGTCTCCGATGGCGCGGACCTCGACGTCGGGGAAGCTGGTGAGCTGCTCGAGGTACTGGTCGGCGATGGTGCCGGCGCCGATGATGCCGACGCCGACGGGGCCGCTGCGTTCCACGGGGCTCATCGCTCGTCCTGGCCGGTGCCGCCGGCGGGGGTGAGCATGCCGAGGTAGGTCAGGGACTGCGCGACACCGTCCAGGACGTCGTCGGCGTAGTCGTCGAACTCGATCACCCCGTACTCGACCCAGGGCGCGGCCCGCAGGATCGAGGGCACGTCCATGGCTCCCTCCCCGAGGGGGAGCTGGGCGGCGGTGTCCTTGGTGATGGGGCCGTCCTTGAGGTGGAGGAGCTGCACGCGCTCCCCGAGGGCGCCGAGCAGATGGGTGGGGTCGCTGCCGCCGACGGCCGCCCAGTAGGTGTCCAGCTCCAGGACGATCTCCGGGGCGAGATGCTGCGCGAGGACCTCGAGTCCCGTCAGTCCTTCGAAGTGGGGGACGCACTCGAAGTCGTGATTGTGGTAGCCGATGCGTACACCGTGGTCGCGGGCGGGCCCGACCAGGGCGTTCAGGCGGTCCGCCACGGAGCGGACCCCGGCCTCGCTCTCCCAGTCCTCGGGGTTCCAGTAGGGCTCGATGACGGTGTCGACTCCGAGATCGGCGGCGGCGCGCAGGGTGGGGCCGGGGTCCTCGACGTCGAGCAGGGAGGCATGAGCGGAGGGCGCTTGCAGACCGGTGGTGGGCAGCAGGTCCCGCAGCATGTCCTGATGCTGGAGCAGGGCGAAGGGCTCGACGCGTTCGAACCCGCTCGAGCGGAGGGAGCGCAGCGTCCCCTCGGCGTCGTGGGCGAGACTGTCTCGCACGCTGTATAGCTGGACGGACGAAAGCATCGTGACTCCCAGTCTGGAGATGAGTGGTCGTCCTCACAACCCTACTGCGAGCGACCCGCCCATCGGCAAACTCGGGGGATCCGCAAGGTCCGGCCCGTCAGTCGCTCCCGGATTCCGGGTCATCGTCCTGGTCACCGGGAGTATCGGACCCGTCGGCGTCGAGCCCCTGCAGGTACTGCTCGAACTCGGCGGCGAGGTCGTCACCGGTGGGGACCTCGTCTGCGCCGCCGGCGGTGATCATCCGGTCGTACTGTCCCTCGAGGTTCGCGACCAGCTCCTGCAGCTGCGGGGCGGAGGCCACCTGACCGGCGATCGATTCGCGGATCGGCTCGGCCTGCTGCTCCAGCGCAGAGACGGGCAGGGTAGGCCCGGATTCCTGCTGGACGGCCTGGAGCAGCGCGATCGCGGCGTCCGGGTAGGAGATGTCGTGCAGGTACTGGGGCACGTGCGCGACCAGCCCGATGACGTCGTGACCCGCGTCGGCCAGGCGCAGCGTCAGCAGCGCCGTGAAGGGGGCGCGCAGGCGGAAGGTGCCGGGCATGGTGCGGCGCACGGTGATGGAGTCGGGATTCCCTGCGAAGCGCGTGACCGGCAGCTCGCGGGTGTGGGGGACCGGCGCGGGGAAGCCCTGCAGGAGCAGAGTCTTTTCGATCCCGAGCTGGTCGACAACCGTCCGCAGGGCGCTGGCGACCCGCTCCCACTGGAATGACGGCTCCGGACCGGTGAGCAGGAAGAAGGTGCCGCCGTCGGGGTCGGTGACCTCGTGCAGCAGGATCTCGGGACGCTGGTAGTCCTGGAAGTGGTCGAGCTCGAGGGTCACCTCGGGGCGCCGGCCCGCGTAGTCATAGACCTGATCCATGTCCAGGCGGCCGACGACCCGACTGGGAAGAGTGTTCAGCAGGTGGTCATCAACGAGATCCTGCGCATTCCCGGCATCACTGAACGCCCCGAGCGTCACCAGCAAAGTGCGGCCGGCGAGGACGCGGGAGTCGACGTGACGCTCGTAGGAGAACAGGGTGCTCGGATCCATCGGACCTCCTGGGAAGATGCCGCCGGAGTGCGGCGGTAGGGCGATACCT
>JAUNUA010000063.1 GCA_030538435.1 Brachybacterium sp. | reverse complement strand
CCTGTGGAAGTTCGTCCTGCTCACGATCGCCGGCAGCACCCTGTGGAACACCCTGTTCGTCTCCTTCGGGTTCTTCCTGGGCGAGAACTGGCATGTCATAGAGCCGTACACGAACGTCATCTCCAAGGTCGTGTACGCCATCATCGCGCTGCTGCTGATCCTGTGGGTGGTGCGCCTGATCCGCCGGGAGCGTGCCCGCCGCGCCGCGGGACTGCCCGACCCCGACGATGCTCTCCTGCAGAGCGAGGGCCGGGAGGGTGAGGGGAGCTCCCGGGCGTGAGCGAGGACCGGCAGGTCGGGGTCGGCCCCCACCCGCAGCCCTGGCCCGAGGACCCGCGGCTCGACCCGGGGCTGCTCGCCGCCGGGGACCGGCGCAACGTCGAGGACCGCTACCGCTACTGGCGGCGCGAGGCGATCATCGCGGACATCGACACCCACCGGCACGACCTCCACATCGCGATCGAGAACCTCGAGCACGACGCGAACATCGGCTCGATCGTCCGCACCGCGAACGCCTTCGCCGTCGGCGCCTTCCACATCGTGGGGCGGCGCCGCTGGAACCGTCGCGGAGCCATGGTCACCGACCGGTACCAGCACGAGATGCACCACCGGGACGTCGCTGCGCTCGCCGACTGGGCGCGCAGCGAGAACCGTCCGCTGATCGCGGTCGAGACGGGGGAGGGGGCCGAGGCGATAGAGACCGCGGAGCTGCCGCGACGCGCGATCCTGCTGTTCGGGCAGGAAGGCCCCGGTCTCAGCGCCGACGCCCTGGCGTCCTGCGAGCGCACCCTCGCCATCACCCAGTACGGCTCGACGCGCTCGTTGAACGTCGCCGCGGCCGCGGCGATCGCCATGCACACCTGGATGCTCCGCCACGCGGGGCCCCCGGGCCCCATCCCGCCCCGGGCATAAGGCCCGGACGTCCCGGACCGCTCGCCGCGGGACGTGAGAGGATCGTGCAGGACCGGGCGCACGGGCGCCCGGACGACCGTCCACCACGCGTGAGGAGCCAGAATGCCCATCGCCACCCCGGACCAGTACGCCGAGATGATCGACCGTGCGAAGAAGGGTAAGTTCGCCTACCCCGCGGTCAACGTCTCCAGCTCGCAGACCGCCATCGCTGCCCTGCAGGGCTTCACCGAGGCCGGTTCCGACGGCATCATCCAGGTGTCCGTCGGCGGCGCCGAGTACCTGTCGGGCTCGACCGTGAAGGACCGCGTCGCCGGGTCGCTGGCCCTGGCCCAGTTCGTGCACGCGGTCGCCGACAACTACCCAGTGACGATCGCCCTGCACACCGACCACTGCGCCAAGGAGAACCTGGACACCTGGGTCGAACCCCTCATCGAGTGGGACCTCGAGAACCACGTGAAGAAGGGCAAGGACCCGCTGTTCCAGTCGCACATGTGGGACGGCTCCGCGGTCCCGGTCGACGAGAACCTCGAGATCGCCGAGCGCCTGCTCGCCAAGTCCACCGAGGCCAAGAAGATCCTCGAGATCGAGGTCGGCGTCGTCGGCGGTGAAGAGGACGGCGTGGAGCACAAGGTCTCCAATGACAAGCTGTTCTCCACCGTCGAGGACGGCATGAAGACCGCCAAGGCCCTCGGCCTCGGCGAGAAGGGCCGCTACATCACCGCCCTCACCTTCGGCAACGTCCACGGCGTGTACAAGCCGGGCAACGTGAAGCTGCGCCCCTCGGTCCTGAAGGACATCCAGGACGCGGTCGGCAAGGAGTACGACAAGGACATGCCGTTCGACCTGGTCATGCACGGCGGCTCCGGCTCCACCCTGGAGGAGATCCACGAGGCCGTCGACAACGGTGTCATCAAGATGAACATCGACACCGACACCCAGTACGCCTTCACCCGCCCCGTCGCCGGCCACATGCTCGAGAACTACGAGGGTGTGCTGAAGATCGACGGCGAGGTCGGCAACAAGAAGATGTACGACCCGCGCGCCTGGGGCAAGAAGGCCGAGGCCGGCATGGCCCAGCGCGTCGCCTTCGCCTGCGAGAACCTGCGCAGCGCCGGCACCACCATGTGACCAGCGCCCCGCGCGAACAGACAACGGCGCCCGCCCCGAGCGATCGGGGCGGGCGCCGTCGCGTGGGATCAGTGCCTCAGTGCCTCACATGTTCGGCGACTCAGTATCGGTTGCGGTAGGCCCGCCCCATCACCTGACGCAGGGCCGGCAGCACGTCGGCGAGGAAGATCCCGGCAATCACGATCCCGATCAGCATGAACAGCATCCCGCCGAATCCTCCGCCACCCACCGGCAGCGTCAGGAATCCCAGCAGCACGGCGAGCCCCGTCAGCAGCGACCAGAACGTCTTGGTGCGCTTGCCCGCGGCGATGTATGCCTGCGGGGAGAAGCGCAGCGCGTTGATCAGCGCCCACACCTCGATCGCGAACAGACCGAGGGACAGGGCGAAGAAGATCCACTGCTGGATGGTGGCGACGAGCATGCCGACGATCCTATCGACGGTCCCGCCCGGACCCTGGGACGCGGCGCTCAGCGCGAACGGTTCGGATCCGAGCGATCGGTGATCAGGATCTCCAGCGCCTCGGTGGTGGCGGGAGGCTCGATCGCCTGCATCTCCCGGGTCACCGGCCGCGGCCCGATCACCTCACCATCGCTGGCGATCAGCAGACTCGGCAGGAACCGCAGCGCATCCTCGTACTCCAGACCGGTCGCCTGCAGCAGGTCGATCGCCAGCGACCGCAGCTGAATCACCATGGTGATGCCCTCGAAGTGCCCGGCCCGACCGGGCCGCACACCCTGATCGCTGGTCAGCAGCATCTCCGGCGTCAGATAGGAGCAGAACAGGCGCAGCTTCCGACGGGCCTCGGTGAAGTCGACATCCGAGGACATCCCCAGACGGATCGCACTGACCGCCTCCTGCCCGGCGACCAGCGCGTCGGCCATCCGCGCATGCGGGGCCCCGTTCACGGCGCGCAGGAAATCCGTCTCCGTGCGCGCGATCACGCGCAGGTTCCGCATCGCCCGATCCGACCCCACCAGCAGGCGCTGCAGGCGCCGCACCGACTTCCCGTGCCGGGCACCGGTCGGGGAGAACGTCGCGAGCTCATCGGCCGCATCATTCGCGACCTCCCACTCATCGGTCAGCTGTTGCGAGGTCGAGCGGATCTGCTTCAGCGCCGCGAGAGCCACATCCACCGCGCCGGTACGAGCCGCGAGCGCCTGGTTCACCAGCGACTCCTCCAGCTCGCGGAAGAAGCGTTCCGCGGCGCGGCGCTGCACCCGCCGCGGGTCCCCGGAGAAGATCAGGTACACCGCGATCGCGATGGTCACCCCTGTCACCGCATCGATGATGCGGCTGCCGGGCTGCATCGTCGGGGTGGAGGGCATGATCATCACCAGCAGGGACTGGATGCCCGTCTGGATCGCGAACAGCACCCCGGAGTCGATGAACCGGGCGAGCATGGCCGCCACGAACACCACCAGGAAGATCTGCCACACGCCCCCGCCGATAGTGACCCGCGCGATCTCGCCGATCGCTACGCCGAGAAGCACCCCGGCGGCCATCTCGAACACCTTCCGCAGCTTCTTCTCCACACCGAAGCCGATGATCACGTACGCCGCGATGGCGGAGAAGAACGGGTACTCGTGCCCCCAGAGCAGCTGGCTGGTGCCGTAGGCCAGGGCCGCGGCGCCCGCCGCGCGCATCACCGACACAGAGCCGCTGCCGGTGCGCTCCAGGCCGGAGGACAGCCGGTCGCGGATAGCGTTCGTGACGCGGTCCAGGCGCGAGGGCTCGGTGACGAGTCCGCGATCGCTCATGGCTGCACCGGGTCCTCGAGGCGCGTGCGCAGCAGGTCCGGCAGGTCCACGGTCTCCCCGTCGCGAGCGCCGCGCCCGACGACCATCGGCGCCGGGTACGGGCTCGGGGTCTCCCCGCGCAGGCGGGAGACGAGACCACCGGCCACCTGCAGCACGTAGTAGTTGCCGTCCTCATCGACGCCGACGCTGCGATCCTTCGTGAGGTACCACCCGACGAGACCGGTGCGGATGCTGTTCCCACCGCTCCAGGGGCGGGCCCGCAGAGCATAGGGAGCGATCCCCGCCTCGCGGAACGCGGCGACGGCATCGCGGATCAGCGCGGTGGCGCGCTCGTGCTCGTCTTGCCTCTCGGCGTCGAGCGCACGCTGCCGACCGGCGATCAACTCCTCGCGGGCATCGGCCGACGAGGACTCCGCCTTCGGGGTGTGCCGCTCGGATGCGCCGGGATCGGTCATGCCCCCATTGTTCCAGGCCGGGTCATCGAAGGGGTGCGGAAAGGGACCGCTCACGGTCCGCGGAGCGTGGGAAGGGCAACGCTACAGGCGCGCGGTCTGCCGACGCTCGCCGTGATCGCGCTCGAGCACGATCGGTTCCTGAGCGGCATCGAGCAGCACCGTGGGAAGCTCGGTTGCGTCCTCGGTGCCGTCCTGCTCCTCACCGACCGTGACCTGCACCAGCAGGGCGGCGTCGATGGGGACTGCGCGGCGCACGAGGGCCAGGGCGATCGGCCCCAGGTCCGCGTGGACGACGGCCGTGGTGACGGTGCCGACCATCTTGCCGGCCGCCCCATCGGCCCCCGGCAGATGAACCGTGCTGCCGGCGGTCGCGGGCACGTCCTGCGAGCCGTCCAGGTGCAGCATGACCAGGCGGCGCGGCGGCTGCCCGAGGTTCAGCACCTTCGCGACGGTCTCCTGCCCCCGGTAGCACCCCTTGGTGGTGTGCACCGCGGTGCGCAGCAGGTCGAGCTCATGGGGGAGAGCCCGCTCATCGCCCTCGGTGACCAGGCGCGGACGGTGATCGGCGACGCGCAGCGCCTCCGCGGCGAGCATGCCCGCGAGCGCCTCGGCGGGCCAGGCGACGTCCTCGACGTCCGCGCGGCGGTGGAGGCTGATGACCCACCCGGCGACATCGTCCGGGTCGGGACCGTAGGCGACGCCGCCCGGGGCGACCAGCGGCCACGCCTCGGTGTACACCGCGACGGGATCGGGCAGGGTAACGCCGGCGCGGGCGGCGGCCTCCGGGGCCGGGACGAGAGCGCCGAGGGCCCGCAGGTCATCGCGCGGGGTGATCTGGACCCGCGCTGCGAAGCGCATCATCTCCAGGTACTGGACCAGGCCCTCCCGATGGCCGGGATCGGTGATGAGCAGCAGGGAGTCCGCATCCGGGACGGCGACGTGCGCCAGGTGCTCCAGGCGGCCCTGGGGGCTGAGTACGGTGAACGTCGTGGAGTCCCCGGGGGCGAGGTCGAGCAGCTGCTGGGAGGTGACCGTGGTCAGCCAGCTGCGATGGTCGGCACCGGACACTTCGAGGATCTCCAGCTGCGCGAGGTCGACGACGGCGCGGCGCGTCTCCAGGCGTCGCTGCTCGCGCAGCGGCGCACCGTAATGGGCGGGCACCGACGCATCGGGCCCGGGCAGGTGGACCGCACCGTCGCCGCGCAGGTCGGGGACGGAGGTGTGGGGGCCGGGCTCACCCACGGTCGAGCTCGACAGACAGATAGGAGTCCATCTCACCGTCGGCCGGCATCCGGTCGAGCACCCACATGAGGCGCCCGCCGACGAGGCCGAACATCCGCCGGGCGGCGATGTGGGTGTCGGCGCCGACGGGGGTGACGTCCTGGCAGGCGAGCTGGATGCGCGGCCCGCGCACCTCACCGACGTACGACTCCACGGTCCCGTCCTGGTCGGTGAAGCGGGCCTCGAGCGCGAAGGAGATGGTGGCCTCGGGGGAGCCGGGCTTGGCGGTGCGGGCGGCCTGAAGGTCCTGACCGGGCAGCGGCTCCCCGACGGTCCAGGTGCCCGTCTCCTCCAGCAGCAGCTCCCGCTCGGACCCGACCGCGGCGGCGGCCGCATCGGCCTGCTCCTGCGCGGCGCGCCCCTCCTCGGAGAGGGCAGCGGTGGGGGGGACCGGCGGGGGAGCGTCGAGGACCCAGGTGCGCTGGGTCCAGCGCAGCTCCGTGCCGTCGGCGGTGGCGTCCAGGTGCTGGCGGATACGGCGGCCGACGAGCTCCCCGTCGGCGCCGGGGACCTGGGCGGCCCCCTCGCCACTCCAGGATCCGATCAGCCAGGCCAGCGGGTACAGGGCCGGGTCGAGGTCGGCGTCCAGGGTGATCGGCATCGGGAGGCCTCGATCAGCGGTCGAACAGGCGCTTGATGACCAGCACCGAGAACGCGGCGGTGCCCACGCCGACAAGTCCGGCGAGGGTCAGGAAGAAGATCGACATGTATTCGAGCATGCCGCCACTGTACCGGGCGCCGCTGCGCGGGAGATGGGCGTCCTCAGGAGGTCAGGCGCACCGCGACGAGGGCAATCACGCCGACGGTGGCGACGGGCGCCCCGGCGAGTGCGAGGGAGGGCAGCGGCTCCTCGGCCACGAGCTGGGAGTCCAGCAGCGTGTGCGCGGCGGCAGCGGCGATCCCGATCATGGCCCCGAGCACCAGTCCCGCGAGCACGGTCGAGGTGCCGAGGACGTCCAGCGGCAGCACGCTCATCACCGTCGGGCAGACCGCAGCGGCGGCGAGGATGGCGAGGCTCGAGCGCCACCGGACCGGCAGGGGCAGCGCGAGCAGCAGCAGCGCGGCGGTGAGGGCCAGGGCACTGGCGGTGACGACCGGTGCAGCCGCCCCGGCGGCCTCTGCCTGCGCCTGCACCCAGGAGGCCGACAGCGCAGTCAGCAGCGCCCCGGCGACAGTCCCCGTGAGGGAGAGGGTCAGGGCGGTGCGGCGGGGACGTGCCATCTGCTGGCCGAAGGAGAGGAAGAGCCCCAGGACCCCCACCATGGCGACGCCCTGGAGGGGAATGATCTCACCGGGGGACCACAGGGCCACGCCGACGCCCGCGATGCCGGTGAGCCCGATGACCAGGCGTGTCCCGCGGGCGCTCGGCAGCTCCAGCAGGTCCGGCCACCCCGATGCCACCAGCAGCGCGACCCCCGCGGCGACGAGTGCCACCAGGATCGTTCCGAGCGGTCCGCCGAGGGAGCTGAGCGCGAGCAGCAGCGCGATCGCCGCCCCCAACGGGGCGCGCATCGGCGGGGCCATCGGACCTCCCTGTTCTCTGCGGCCTGGTCGGGCGGCATGACCGGGCGGTTCGGTGCCCGGGTCGGCGGCTACAGTGGCAGTCTACGAGCCGCCCTGGACCGGAAGGACCCCCGCGCGCCGATGCTCATCACCGATCAGCTGACCGCAGACCAGAGTCGCGCGGTCCGGGACCTGTTGCGCCGCACCCGCGACCACGATGGCGTCGATGCCCTCGATGAGCCGGCCCGCCTGCAGGCACGCCCGGATGCCCCGGCCGCCGGGACCGTGCACATCTGCGCCCCCGCAGGTGACGATGGGCAGGACCCCGAGGGTGGCGACACGACCTCAGCGATTGCTGGGTATGCCTCGATCCTTGACGACGGGACCGTGCAGGGCATGGTCGATCCGCTGCACCGTCGACGCGGCGTCGCCACCCGGATCTGGACCGCGGCGAAGGAGCAGCGCATGGACCTCGCCGTGTGGGCGCACGGCGCCCTGGCGCCGGCCACCCAATTCCTCACCGGTCACGGGCTGGTGGCCACCCGCACCCTGCTGACCATGCGCCGCTCCTTCCGCACTGCCGGGGAGGGCACCGCGGGCGGCGCCACGGCAGGCCCGGACGTCCCGGCGGGCGTGGAGCTCACCACCTTCGATGCCGACCGCGATACGGACGACTGGGTCCGTCTGAACGCCGAGGCCTTCGCATCCCATCCCGAGCAGGGGCGGATGACCGCCGAGGACCTCGCCGCGCGGCAGGGGGAGCCATGGTTCGACGCCGAGGGCTTCCACATCGCCCGCGAGAACGACCAGATGCTCGGTTTCGTGTGGACCAAGCGTGAGGTCGACGACAGCGGGTCCCCGTCCCCGGAGGCGGAGATCTACGTGGTCGCAACCGCTCCGGCGGCGCAGGGCCGGGGGATCGGTGCCGCACTGCTGGTTGCGGCCCTCGATCGTCTGCAGCAGCGGGGCGCCGAGGACGTCCTGCTGTACGTGGAGGGCGAGGCAACCGCCGCGATCCGGCTCTACGAGCGGTACGGCTTCGCGATCAGTGGCCGCGACGTGCAGTTCCGCCTCCAGGAGCACGCATGACCGTCCGGACGGGGACGAGCGCGACCCCGCCGGTGCTGGCCGCGGGGGCGCTGCTGTGGCGCGACGGCGAGGACGGAATCGAGGTGCTGCTGGTGCACCGACCCCGCTACGACGACTGGTCGATCCCCAAGGGCAAGCTGGACGCGGGGGAGACGTTCCCTGCGGCGGCGGTCCGCGAGGTCGCCGAGGAGACGGGCTACCAGATCCGACTGCACCGTCCCCTGCCCCCGTCGGTGTACCTGTTGCCGGATGGCCGCACCAAGCTCGTGCAGTACTGGAGCGCGACCGTGCGCTCCCGCATCGCCTCCGGTCCGGACAATCCGAAGGAGATCGACGAGGTCCGCTGGGTCGCGCTCGACCAGGCGGACCGCATGATCACCCGCCAGAGCGATCATCTGCAGGTCGATGCCCTGCGACGCCAGTTCGAGACGGGCACCCTGCGCACTGTCCCGATCATCGTGCAGCGGCACGGCGCGGCGCTGTCCCGCAGCAAGTGGCGCAAGGGCGAGGAGTCGCGGCCGTTGAACGCGAAGGGGAAGAAGCAGGCTGCGGCGCTGCGTCCCCTGATCGCGGCGTTCGCGCCGAAGAGTGTTGTGACGAGTCCGTGGAAGCGGTGCCTGAAGACCGTGGAGCCCTTCGCGCGGGAAGGCGGCATGGACATCTCCACCAAGCAGGCGCTGACCGAGGCGGACACGAAGGAGCGCCCGTCACGGACCGCGGAGATCCTGGAGCGGTTGCTGCGCGATGCCCGCCCGACCGTTCTGTGCACCCACCGCCCGGTGCTGCCGACGATCATCGAGGTGGCTCGCCAGCACACCACCCGGGACGCCGCGCTCGAGCTGCCGCGGACCGATCCGTACCTCGCGGCGGGGGAGGCCCTCGTCCTGCACACCACGTCCCAGGGACTGGTGGTGGCGCTCGAGCGTCACCTCCCGAACATCGGCTGAACGAGGGGACCCCATGAACACGAACCCGTATGGGTACGACGGCTACGACAACGACCCGTACCGGACCACCCCCGGCGCGCAGCCCCCGGGCCCTGGGGCGCAGCCCGGTACCCCCGGCCCGCACCACGCCGCCCCCGGCCCGCACCAGGCTTCGCAGCAGTCATACCCCCTCCAGCACGGGGGTGCACAGCCCGGCTACGGACCGCCGCCGACGGATACCTCCGGCCATGCGATCGTCTCGTTGGTCCTCGGGATCCTCTCGCTCGTGTTCCTCGGCGGCGGGCTGGCGATCCTCGCGCCCGTCGGTCTCGTCTTCGCTGTCCTCGCCCTCCGGGACACCCGGGATGGAGCCAAGAGCGGTCGCGGCATCGCCATCGCGGGCCTCGTGACCTCGATCATCGGGTCGCTGCTGCTCCTGCTCGGGGTGCTCGCCGTGGTGCTCTACATCGGGCTCGTCGCGCTGGGCGAACTCGGCGCCTGACGGTCCCTGCGGGGCGAGACCGTATTGTGACCAGCCTCATTCGGTCCTCTGACCTGCGGTGATGGTGGCGCCGGGGGCCTGTTCACCTGCCGTTCATCGAGGAAGGCTCTGTGCGTCACCTGACCTGCTTAGCGTGCCACGCGATACGTCCCCTCCCCCGGCTTCGGCCATCGAAAGGACTCGCAGTGAACGTTCGTCAGAACAAGATCGCCGCGTTCGCGGCCCTCGGCCTCACCGGTGCGCTCGCCCTGAGCGCGTGTGGCAACGGTGGCAGCAACGGGGGCGACACCAGCGGTGACGGTGACCCGGGCCAGGCGGTCGAGGGTGGCCTCGGCGAGCTGAGCGGCGAGCTCGCGGGCGCCGGCGCCTCGTCGATGCAGACCGCGCAGACCACCTGGACCGAGAGCTTCATGGGTCTCGCCCAGGCCGAGGGCGGCGACCTCCAGATCACCTACGACTCCGTGGGCTCCGGCACCGGTCGCGAGCAGTTCCTCGGCGGCGCCGTGCAATACGCCGGCTCCGACGCCCCCCTCGACGAGGACGAGCTGGAAGAGGCGGCCGATGTCTGCCAGGGCGGCGAGGCCATCGACCTGCCCGTCTACATCTCCCCGATCGCGATCGTCTACAACCTCGAGGGCGTCGACGACCTGAACCTCTCCCCGGAGGTCATCGCCGAGATCTTCAACGGCGACATCACCTCCTGGGACGACGAGAAGATCGCCGCGGACAACCCCGACGCGGACCTCCCCGACACCGACATCGTTCCGGTGCACCGCTCCGACTCCTCGGGCACCACCGAGAACTTCACCAACTACCTGGTCGAGACCGCAGGCGACGCCTGGCCCCACGAGGAGTCCGGCGATTGGCCCATCAGCGGCGGCCAGTCCGGTGACGGCACCTCGGGCCTGATCAGCGTCGTCGAGGGCGGTAACGGCACCATCGGCTACGCCGATGCGGGCCAGGCCGGCAACCTCTCCATCGCCAACCTCAAGGTCGGCGAGAACTACGTTGAGCTGTCCCCCGAGGCCGCCGCGCAGGCCGTCGAGTCGTCCCCCCGTGAGGAGGGCCGCGGCGAGCACGACATCGTGGTGGACCTGGACCGCTCCATCGAGGACGACGGCGCCTACCCGCTGGTCCTCATCGCGTACATGATCGTCTGCGACACCTACGCCGATCAGGAGACCGCCGACAAGGTCAAGGGCTTCACCACCTACGTGATCTCCGAGGACGGCCAGAACGCCGCCGCCGAGAACGCCGGGTCCGCGCCCCTGTCCGAGTCGCTTCGCGAGGACGCTCAGGCAGCCGTCGACTCCATCTCCGCGGCGGGCTGACCTGCTGTGACGCATGCGGTGCCGCCGGACCCCCCCGGGGCCCGCGGCCCCCGGGGGCGGGGCCCCCCCCCCCCCCCCCGCGCGGGCGGCCGC
>JAUNUA010000062.1 GCA_030538435.1 Brachybacterium sp. | reverse complement strand
CACCGCGGTGGTGGTGGACATCGGCGCCCCCGCCTCGGCGAACTGGTCGGTGATGATCTGCGCCCAGGTCCGCCCGGTGGGGTCGCTCGGTACGCCGCGGAGCACCAGGATCAGGGCGGTCGCGATGTTGATGCCGAGCACGATCACCACCCCGAGGACACTCCACAGGGCGATACGCCCCCACAGTCCGCGGAAGCGCAAGCCCACGGCGCGGCGCCAGCGGCCCTTCTCGACGACCTTCACGGCGATCACGGTCGCGATGGTGGGTGCGAACATGCCGGCGCTGATCACCCAGGTGTACAGGGGGTGGGTGATGCCGCCGTCGAGGATCCAGAACGGGAGCGCAGCGAGTGCGAAGAGGGCGTAGGCGACGACGAGGAAGACGACAACGCCGCGCCAGGGGACGCGCGCGGGGGAGCCGTCCCCGGAGGAAGCGGGCGATGAGGAGTCCTCGGCACGGGACGAGGACGACGCGGCGGGGAAGGGCTGGGCGCTCATGGCGCAAGCGTGTCAACCAAACGTGGACACGTCAAGCGATGGTCGCGGTGCGATCCGGCCCCGGGCGCTGGAGGCACCGGTGCGGCGGGACCTCCCTTGACCTTACGGAACCGTAGGTTAGGCTCTGCCCGTGAGTGTCTTCCGCACGACGATCCCCGAGAACGCGGCCGAGGAGCCGATGATCCAGCTCCTCGCGCCCGACGGCACACGCACCCCGCACGAGGAACTCGACGCCGAACTCACCCACATCGGCCCCGATCAGTTGCGCGGTTTCTACCGCGACATGGTGATGATCCGCGCGGCGGACCTCGAGGCCACCTCCCTGCAACGCCAGGGACAGCTGGGACTGTGGGCGAGCGCGCTCGGCCAGGAGGGCGCGCAGATCGGTGCCGGACATGCGGCCAGGACGCAGGACTATCTCGTCCCCACCTACCGCGAGCACGGCGTCGCCTGGGCCCGCGGCATCGAGCCGATGACCCTGCTGGAGCTGTACCGCGGGATCTCCCACTGCGGCTGGGACCCCGAGAAGCTGCGCACCCACCCGTACATGATCGTCCTCGGCGCGCAGGCACCCCACGCCGTCGGGTACGCGATGGGCCTGCAGCGCGACGGGGTCGTCGGCACCGGCGACCGTGCGGTCGACACGGCTGTGCTGGCTCTGTTCGGCGACGGCACCTCCTCCGAGGGGGAGGTCTCGGAGTCCTTCACCTTCGCCGCCAGCTTCCAGGCACCGGTGGTCTTCTACACCCAGAACAACCAGTGGGCGATCTCCGTGCCCACCACCGTGCAGTCCCGGGTGCCGCTCGCCCAGCGCTCCCGCGGCTGGGGGATCCCGAGCTGCCGCATCGACGGCAACGATGTGCTGGCAACCCTCGCCGCCACCCGCCGTGCCCTCGACGCGGCCCGGGCAGGGGAGGGGCCGCGCTACATCGAGGCCCTGACCTACCGCATGGCCGCGCACACCACGTCCGATGACCCCACCCGCTACCGGCCCCGCGCCGAGGAGGAGGAGTGGCAGGCGAAGGACCCGATCCTGCGCCTGCGACGTCACCTCGAGGCGTTGGGCGAGATCGACGAGGACCACGTCGCCGATGTCGACGAGGAGGCCCACGACCTCGCGATGCGCCTGCACCACCACATCCACGCCATGACCGATCCGGACCCGATGACGATCTTCGAGCACGTCTACGCCGAACCGAACCGGCAGGTCAAGCGCGACCGGGACCGCTACGCCGCTTACCTCGCGCAGTTCGAGGACGAGACCGGGACCGAGGAGCAGCGATGAGCGAGGAGACTCTCACCCTGCCGATCGCCAAGGCCATCACGGCGGGGCTGCGCGATGCGATGCGCGCCGACGACACGGTGATGCTGATGGGGGAGGACATCGGCGCTCTCGGTGGGGTCTTCCGCGTCACCGACGGTCTGCTCGACGAGTTCGGTGCGCAACGGGTGGTCGACACGCCGCTGGCCGAAGCCGGGATCGTCGGCACGGCCCTGGGCCTCGCTGTCCGCGGCTACCGGCCCGTGGTGGAGATCCAGTTCGACGGATTCGTCTTCCCCGCCTTCAACCAGATCACCACCCAGGTCGCCAAGATGCACTACCGCACCGGCGGGCTGGTGACGGTGCCGATGGTGATCCGCATCCCCCACGGCGGCGGGATCGGCGCGGTCGAGCACCACTCGGAGAGCCCCGAGGCGCTGTTCGCCCATACCGCCGGTCTGCGGATCCTCGCCCCCGCCACCGCGGACGATGCGTACTGGCTGACCCGCCAGGCGATCGAATCCAACGACCCGGTGATCATGCTGGAGCCCAAGAAGCGCTACTGGATCAAGGGTGAGGTGGACCTCGACCACCGGCCCGACCTCGCCGACGACCAGGCGGCGATAGCCCGCTCCGGTGAGGACGTCACCCTCGTCGCCTGGGGTCCCAGCGTCCCCCTCGCCCTGGAGGCCGCGGCCGCCGCGGAGGAGGACGACATCGACATCGAGGTGATCGACCTGCGCTCCCTCTCCCCGCTGGACATCGACACCATCACCGGCTCCGTGCGCCGCACCGGCCGCCTGGTGGTCGTGCACGAGGCGCCGGTCGTCGGCGGTCTCGGCGGGGAGATCGTCGCGCGCGTCACCGAGGAGTGCTTCTACCACCTCGAGGCACCGGCCCTGCGGGTCGGCAGCCCCCACACCCCCTACCCGCCGGCGCGCGTCGAGCACAGCTACCTGCCTGACCTCGACCGCGTGCTGGACGCCGTCGAGACCACCCTCGCCCACTGACCACGACAAGGACAGCGCCATGACCACCCTCGTGCAGATCACACTCACCGACCCCGGCGAGGGCCTCACCGAAGCCGAGGTCACCGCCCTGAAGGTGCAGGTCGGGGACGTCATCGAGATCAACCAGGCCGTCATCGAGGTGGAGACCGCGAAGTCCGCGGTCGAGCTCCCCAGCCACGTCGCCGGTACCGTCACCCAGGTGTTCGTCGAGGTCGGCCAGGAGGTGCCCGTCGGTGCGCCGCTGTTCGAGGTCGACACCGACGCACTGGGGGACGACGACGAGGACGATGACTCCGGCGCGGAGGTGGACGTCGCCGCTGCGGAGACCGGGCTGCAGGCGAACGAGAACGCCGAGCAGGCCGCCGAGGACGCCCCCGCTGCCGATGGGGCCGACGGGGAGCCGAAGACCCTGGTCGGGTACGGCTCGCGACCCTCCGCGGCGCGCCGTCGGAAGAAGCGCACCGCGACCGCGGAGGAGGACGCGCAGGTGCCCGTCGACCGGATCCTCGCCAAGCCCCCGGTCCGCAAGCTCGCCCGGGACCTCGGGATCGCGCTCGCCGATGTGGTCGCGACCGGACCCGGCGGCGTCGTCAGCCGCGACGACGTCCTCGCGGCGCAGCAGCGGGCCATGGAGGGCGACACCGGCGCCGGCTACTTCCCGGAGGAGTCCCCCCAGGCCCCGGAGGACCTGGGCGCGAACATGAAGACCTCCCGTCACCAGGCATTCCCGGGGGTCACCAGCGATGATCGCACCACCCGGGTGCCGATCCGCTCGGTCCGCAAACGCACCGCGGAGGCGATGGTCTCCTCCGCCTTCACCGCCCCGCACGTCACGGTGTTCAACCAGGTCGATATGACCGCCACGATGGACTTGGTGGCGCGGCTGCGCGCGGAGCGCGAATGGGCCGATGTGCGCATCAACCCGCTGGTGATCCTGGCGAAGGCGCTGCTGGTCGCGATCCGTCGGAACCCCGAGGTGAATGCCTCCTGGGACGAATCCGCGCAGGAGATCGTCTACAAGCACTACGTGAACCTCGGCATCGCCGCGGCCACTCCGCGCGGCCTCATCGTGCCGAACATCAAGGACGCCCACCTGCTGACGCTGCGTGAGCTTGCCGAGCAGATCAGCGAGCTCGCGCAGACGGCCCGCGCGGGCCGCACCACGATCGGCGCCACCCGGGACGGCACCATCACCATCACCAACTTCGGGGTGTTCGGCATCGACTCCGGCACGCCCATCCTGAACCCGGGTGAATCGGTGATCCTCGGCTTCGGCGCGGTGAAGGAGCAGCCGTGGGTCGCCGACGGCCAGATCGTGCCGCGGAAGGTGGCCCAGCTCGCCCTCTCGTTCGACCACCGCCTGATCGACGGGGCCCTCGGCGCCGAACTGCTGCGCGACGTCTCCGCCGTCATGGAGAACCCGGAGCTCGGCCTGGTCTGGGGCTGAGGACGACGGGTCTGGGGCTGAAGACGACGGACCAGGCGCCGAGGACGAGGGAGCGCATCGCCGCCGAGCACTGCCCGGCCCGTACCCTGGTGCGGTGAGCACCCCCGCCAGCCCGCGCCGACGGGACGACCCGCGCATGCAGACGGTCGAGATGGCCGCCATCCGCCCGGATCTGGCCGAGAGCGCGCTGGGCGACAGCGCGCGCAACCCCCTCCCCGCCCGCACCGCGCTGCTGCTGGTCGCCGCCGGCGGCGCCGCCGGAGCTGTGCTGCGCTTCACCGTCTCCGGGCTCCTGCCCAGCACCGCCACACTCACCTTCACCCAGATCCCCACCGCGACCCTCATGGTGAACATCCTCGGATGCCTCGCGCTCGGCGTGCTCGCCGGCCACCTCGAGACCCGCGGAGAACACCCCGCCTGGGTGCATCCCCTGCTCGCGGTCGGGCTGTGCGGCGGGTTCACCACCGTCTCCACGGTCTCCCTGCAGACCGCGGCGATGCTCGGCGCGGACTTCCCCCTGATCGGACTGGAGTACCTGCTGATCACGCTCGGCTCCACCATCGGGGCGACGGTGCTGGGGCTCGTCCTCGGCAGGATCCTCGGGGCCCGACTGCGCCTCCGGGCGGCCCGCCGATGATGCAGGTCCTCGCCATCCTCGTCGTCGCCCTCGGCGGCGCGATCGGCGCAAGTCTTCGCTGGGGACTCGCCCAGCTGCTCCTGCGGTACGACAGCGACCGATCCAGCACCGCCGTCCCCTGGGCGACCCTTGCCGCGAACCTGATCGCCTGCTTCGTGCTCGGCATCGTGGTGCCGCTGCTGGCCAGCGCTCCCAGCGGCCCCGGCCTTCTCGCCTACCTCGCACTCGGCACCGGGATCTGCGGGGCCCTGTCCACCTTCAGCACCTTCACCCTGGAACTGGTCACCCTGTACCGCGCGGGGGCCCCGGTGGTGGCGCTCGGGTATCTGCTGGTGACGATCGGCGGCGCGATGGGCGCTCTGTGGGTCGGTCTGGTGATCGCCACGTGAGGAGCGGACCTCTCCGCACCGGGGCGATCATCGGGGCCGCGATGCTGGTGATGATCGCGGTCGCTGTGCTCGCGGCCGACGTCGCCGCGTCCGAAGCCGAGGCGATCCTGCGCGATGCCGGGATGCTCGCCCGCCACGGTGGTCCCCTCGTCGCGCTCCTCGCGAATCTCGCGGCGGCGCTGACCCTCGGCGCGGCGGTCGTCGCGGGCTGGTGCCTCCCCGCAGGTGCCACCGCGGACCGGCGTCGCCTGATGGCCATTCTCGGCGGCAGCACCGCGGTGTGGACCCTCCTGCAGGGCGCCTCCATGCTGATCTCGTACGCGGTCGCCACCGGTCAGCCGATCGGATCGCCCCGATTCGGTTCCGACATGCCGGTGTTCCTGGCCACCGACCTCGGCGTCTGGATGCTCACCGCGGTCATCCTGACGGCACTCACCACGGTGATCGCGGTCGCCGGCAGCACCCGGGGACTCGCCCGGGCCGTCGCGGCGGGTTCCTCCGTCGCCCTCTTCGCCAAGGCCATGACCGGACACGCATCCGGCAGCGCCGACCACGAAACCGCCACCACCACCATGGCCGTCCACCTGCTCGCGATGGGCATCTGGGTGGGAGGACTGGCCGCCCTGCAGCTCCTCCCGCGCCGTCCCGCTGCGGGCGCGATGCCCACGGACGACGCGACCGCAGTGCGGCGCTACTCCCACCTCGCGGCGATCTGCTGGGTGGCGCTGTGGATCAGCGGCATCTGGGCGCTCGCCACCCGCATGAACACCATCGACGAGGTGCTGATCAGTCCCTACGTCCAGCTCGGCGTCCTCAAAGCGATCCTGCTTGCCCTGCTCGGTGCGCTGGGTGTGCGCCAGCGCCTGCTCCTCGCCGGCGCGGGGATCCGCCCCCGACCCTTCCGACGTCTCGCGGCGATCGAACTGGGGCTGATGGGCCTGGCGATCGCGCTCGCCGCCGCGATGAGCTCCTCCCCGCCCCCGGCCGATGAGACCCTCGCGCCGCCCGGGCCGGCCGGTCGGCTCACCGGATTCCCGCTCCCTCCCGCGCCCGACGTGTCCACGGCGCTCGGCACGTGGAGACCCGACGCGTTCGGCCTGGCCTTCGCTGCGCTCGCCCTGCTGCTGTGGTTCCGGCCCGGCGCGCCGCACCGGCCCGCGGGACGCAGCCTCGCCGTCATCGCCGGGGCGCTCGCCGTCGCCGCGACCCTCTCCGGTCCGCTGGGCGTGTACGGGCGGATGCTGGTCTCCGCCCACGTCCTCCAGCACGGCCTGCTGCTGGTCCTTGCCGGTCCGCTGCTCGCGGCGGGGATTACTGTGCCGTCGTGGCTGCGGCGGCTCGTGCGGCACTCGCGGGCGCTCGCGATCGGACTCGCGGTCCTCCCACCCCTGCTGCTCACCGGGGTCTACGCCTCACCGTTCCTGCACCTCGGCTTGGCCACGCATGTGGGCCACATGCTGCTGATCCTGCTGGCGCTCGGCGGGGGCATCGCCACCGCGCTCGTCCTGCGCGGACTTGCCGAGGAGAGCAGCCGGACCCTCGCGCAGGTCGCGGCGGTCGCCGCGGCGCTGCCGCTGATGATCGCCGCGGAGGTGCTCGTGACCGGGGAGCGGCTGGCCGCCGCGTCCTGGTTCGGCGCGACGGGCCGGCCATGGCTCGCCGATGCGCTCGCCGACCAACAGCGCGCCGGATGGCTGCTCCTGGCCCTGGCGATCCTTGCCCTCATCGCCGCCCTCGTCGTCCTCGGGCGCGCGGACCGGGGGAGGCGCCCGCGGAGTTCCCGTCTCAGGAGCCGGGCTGCTCGAACACCGTCCGCGCAGCATGCAGACGCGCCGACAGGTCCGCCCGGTCCAGGAACGGCAGCAGCCCCTCCTCGCTGAGACGACGCGGACGAGGGCTGCGCCGGGTGGCGGCCTGGAGCTTGTCGACCTGCTGGGCGAGGCGCTCGCGCAGACCGCCACCCGCCACGCGGGTGGATCCGGCGGTGCGCGTGGCCACGGACTCGTCGCTGCCGGTCCGGAGCCGACGGAAGTCCTCGGCGGAGCGGCTCCCGCGGCGGACCGCGTCCAGGAAGTAGGCGGCGATGTCCGCCTGCTGCGCAAGGATCGGGAAGATCCCGCCGGCCAGGCGCATCTGCCCCATCACCACCAGATCGTCCCGGTGGCGGGGGAAGGCCCCGAGGAACAGGTCGGGAGTCCCCGCCGAGGTGCGCGGCAGGGCGTCGTCGTCCAGGAACGGGATGCCCCCCTCGTACCCGGTCGCGGCGACGATCACGTCGGCCATGACGGTGGAGCCGTCCTCGAGGGTGACCTGGCCGTCAGGCTGCACATCGCGCAGCTGCGCGGCGGGGGTCACGCGGCCCTCACGGACCCGCGCCAGGACGTCGTCGGAGACGATCACCGTGTCCTCCAGCACGGAAGTTTCCGGGGTGGGAAGGCCCACGTCAGCGGGGTTCCCCTCGAGGCGGCCGATGACGGCGTCCGCGACCTTCTCGTTCAACCGGCCGAGGATCGCCGGCTCGCGTGCAGCGGCGACATCGCCCGGGACGGGCCCCACCTGGCGGGGGACCACCCAGTGGCCGCTGCGCGCCGACCAGTGCACCTCGAGCGCCCGGGAGGCGGCGTCGACCGCGATGTCGGCGGCGGACTGGCCGGAACCGACCACCAGCACCCGCTTGCCCTCCAGGCCCCTGGACCCCTCCCAGTCGCGGGAATGGATGAGGCGCACAGACCCACCCTGCAGGCCCTCTGCCCAGGCGGGTAGGTGCGGGCGGGAGGTGATGCCGGGGGCGAGGACCAGGGCCCGGTAGACGCGGATCTGTCCGTTCGACAGCTCGACCTGCCACACACCCTCCTCGAAGGGCACCGCGCGGCGCACCTCCACCCCGGGCTCGAAGTGGCGGGTCAGACGGTGGTGCGCGGCGTAGGCGCGCAGGTACTTGCCGATCTCCTCCACCGAGGGGAACGCCGGGAAGGACACCGGCATCACCAGATCCGGGAACTGCGTCATCTCCTTCGAGGAGATCGGACGCATCGCGGGCCAGGTCGCGGAGTGCGGGTCGGTGGCGTTCCAGATCCCGCCGACGTCCTGCGCCCGGTCCACCAGGTCGAAGGGGACATCCAGCGCCCGCAGGGACGCGGCGGCGGCCAGACCCGCCGGACCGGCGCCGACGATCAGGACCTTCTCGCGGGTGGGGACCGACGTGTGGTCCGTCTCGGTCATGGGGCGCCTTCCGCAGGGAGCAGGGGGAACGGCCCCATCGTAAGGGAGGTCAGCCGGACAGAGTGGTGACCACGACGGACACCCCGAGCGCGAGGATCACCGTGTTCATGATCTGGGCGAGAACAGCCTGGGCTTGCACGCTGCGGCGGGCACCGGCGGACAGCGGCCGCATGCCCGAGGGGGAGGCGGAGGTCTGCAGCAGCACGGCGCCGTACAGGTAGTCGGGGTAGCGGCGTTCGACGTCTCCGGAGAACTCGAATCCGTCGCAGTGGGCGTCGATCGCGGCGTACTCGACCGCGAAGCTCACCACGCAACCGATCCAGGTGGCGATGACCGCCCCGATCGACACGGTCAGCAGCATCGCGAGGTTCAGATCCGGTGGCCGCATCGCGGTGATGAAGATGACCACGGCGGTCAGAATGATCAGCTGCACCGCCTCACTGCGGGCGGTGGTGCGGCCGGTCATCCAGCGCATACGGCGCGAGGAGGTCTGGATGCGCTTCACCCGCACCTGCGCCAGGAAGTCCGCGCGGTCCATGGTGCGCAGCGCAAGGTGGGTGAGGATGGAGGAGAACAGCGAGGTCAGCCCGGCGATGACCACCACGATGATCGCCACGATCGGTGCGCGCCGCTCGTCGTCCGCCAGACCCACGTACTCGACGTTCGGCAGGAACATCGTCAGCGGCATACCGACGTACAAGGCGAGCAGGACCGCGAGGATGGAACGTCGCAGATCGGTGCGCATCACCCACCGGGCGCAGCGGCGGAGCCACTCCCTCATGCCGTGCCCTGCTGCGCCAGGTGCAGCGCGCCGGCGAGACCCGAGGTCGCGGTGGCGACGGTGCGTCCGGCGGCCTCCAGACCGGTGATCAGCTCCTCCCGCAGGGGCCCGGTGCCCGTGAGGACCCCACCGGCGAGAACGACCGGATCACAGTGCCCTGGG
This sequence comes from Brachybacterium sp., assembly GCA_030538435.1. Lineage (GTDB taxonomy): Bacteria > Actinomycetota > Actinomycetes > Actinomycetales > Dermabacteraceae > Brachybacterium. Next base: position 1,730 of record JAUNUA010000062.1, on the reverse strand, counting down.
TCCAGTCGGTGCACGTTCTGGATGAGGGCGCGGGCGGCTGTATCGAGGATCTCGCGGGCGACAGGGTCCGGCAGCATCTGGCCCGGCAGCGGTGCGAATCGGCCCCACTGGGCGGGGGTGAGGCCATCGAGTGCGGCGATCAGGTCCTGGCGCACATCCCGGGTGGGGGAGGCGGAACCGTCGCGCAGCGCCAGGCCGAGCTGCTCACCGAGGCGCTCGGTGAGGGCAGTGCGGGGCCCGCGGTCATCCAGGTCCGCCGCGACCGCCTCCAGGACGCGCCGGCCAAGCCACACCCCCGAGCCGATGTCCCCCAGCAGCCACCCCATGCCGTCGGTCCGAGACACCATCTGACCGCGTTCGAAACGGGCAGCGACGGCGCCGGTCCCGGCGAGCAGCAGCACCCCGTCCTCCCCGACCCCGCCCGACAGGAACGCGGCGGCGAGGTCATCGGTGACGGTGATGGCACCGGGCGGGATGCCGAGCTGCCCCAGGGCGTCCCGCACGGCCTCGGTGACGCGGCCGTGGGCGGCGGGACCGGCGCCGGCGATCGCAAGCACCGCACGGTGGACATCGGCGCCGTCGCGATCCCCGAGGGCCTCGGCGGCGGTGACGCGCAGGGCATCCAGGGCGGCAGGGCCACTGGAGCGGAGGTTGCAGCCGCCTCCCGTGGCCTCGGCGACAGGGGTACCGTCGGCGGTGACGATCGCGACGCGGCTGCTGGTGCCGCCGACGTCAGCGGCCAGCAGCAGGGGGGCGGGGGTCGCGGACACCGGAAACCTCCGATCGGGTAACGTTTTACACAGCAACGGAGCATCACGAAAATGAGTTCCCCCGTGTTCCTGCGACGACCACTCACACGGCCTGACGAGGAGTTCTCATGATGGCACGACCCTGGGATCCGGACATCCTGACCCTGATGATGGCGCCGATCACCGGCCCCCACCTGCCGGAGTGGGTGCGGGAACCGCTGGCCGCAGGGCTCGGCAGCATCATCCTGTTCGGCGGCAACACCCCCGACGCCGCGACCGCCGCGGCCCTCGCCCGCCGCATCCATGAGCACGCCCCCCGCTGCCTCGTCGCGATCGACGAGGAAGGTGGGGACGTCACCCGCCTGCAAGCCCGCACCGGCTCGGCACTGCCCACCGCGTGGGCGCTCGGCCGGATCGACGACCCGGACCTCACCCGCCGTCTCGGCCACGCCCTCGGTGACCTTCTCGCCGCCTGCGACATCGACCTCGACCTGGCCCCCGTGCTGGACGTCTCCACCGACCCGGCGAACCCCGTGATCGGCCCCCGCTCCTACGGCGCCGACCCCGACCTCGTGGAGCGCCACGCCCGCGCGCTCGCCTCCGGTCTGCGCGAAGCAGGCGTCGGCACCTGCGGGAAGCACTTCCCCGGCCACGGCGCCACCCACGTCGATTCCCACACCGCCCTGCCCAGCATCGACCTCGACGAGGAGGACTTCCGCCGCGACCACCTCGACCCGTGGGCCCTCGCGCCCTGGCTCGACGCCGTGATGACCGCCCACATCCTGGTCCCCGCCCTCGGCGACGGACCAGCGTCGGTGAGCCGCTGGTCCCGGCCGCTGCTGGACCAGGTCAGCGGCGAGGGCGGCTACACCGGCCTCATCGTGACCGATGCCCTCAGCATGGATGCCGTCGCCGCCGATCTCGGCCCCGGGGAAGCGGCGGTCCGGGCCCTCGAGGCCGGAGCCCACCTGCTGTGCCTGG
>JAUNUA010000061.1 GCA_030538435.1 Brachybacterium sp. | reverse complement strand
GTGGTCGAAGCGAACGCGAAGCGCCTCGAGGTGGGCACCCCGACCCTGTACATCGACGGCGAGCTGTGGGAGGGGGACTGGACCCAGCCGGGCTCCGTGCGCGAGGCCATCACGTCCGCCTGACGGGCGCATACCGACCGCGCCACGCAGAACCCGCCTGCCGCAACCCGACCCCCGGGGGCCACGAGCGCGGTAGCGTCGATGGGGATCACGACGCCCTGCACCCGTCCACGACCCCGTCGGAGCTCCCATGACCTCACGCATGCTCATCATCGTCGACGTCCAGAACGATTTCACGGAGGGCGGTGCGCTCGGCGTCGACGGCGGCGCCGACGTTGCCCGCCGCATCACCGAGCACGTCCGTGCCGCCGGCGAGCAGTACGACACGATCGTCCTCACCCAGGATTGGCACCAGCCCGACTCCGATAACGGCGGCCACATCAGCGAGAACCCCGACTTCGTCGACACCTGGCCGCCGCACTGCATCGTCGGCACCGAGGGCGTTCAGCTGCACCCCCTCATCGCCGACCTCGCCGCCGAGCTGGCGGGCCGGACCATCGGCATCGATCCGGGGGAGCTGGTCCGCGTCCGCAAGGGCTACGGCTTCCCCGCCTACAGCGCCCTGGAGGGCGAGGAGCCGGACGGGTTCGCCTTCGCCGACCGGCTTCGCGGCACCGAGCAGGGCGCACCCGACCAGGTGGACGTCGTCGGCCTCGCCTATGACTACTGCGTGCGCGCCACTGCCCTCGACGCCCGCGAGGCGCTCGGACGGCGCGGCACCATCCGCGTCCTCACGGACCTCACCGCCCCCGTCCACCCCGACGGCGTCGCAGAGCTCGAGAAAGAGCTGCGCTCCGCCGGCATCGAGCTGGAGACCTCCGGCGCCACCTGATAGACGGGGGAGCGGACCCGTGCGCGCCACCGCCGAGGTCGGTCGCGTGGGATCGGTCATACCTCCCGGCGGGCGCCCGATTCAGGTCGCTCTGGGCGCGCCCGGACTGCTAAAGTCTTCGGAGTCGATCCCGCGTAGCTCAATCGGCAGAGCATTCGACTGTTAATCGAACGGTTACTGGTTCAAGTCCAGTCGCGGGAGCCACCCCACGTCACGAGCCCCGGGCATCTCCCGGGGCTCGTGTCGTCTGAGGGTGGGTGGTCATCGCCCCTGCCATCTGTCGATGGCCTCGAGCATCGCAAGCTCCACGTCATGCAGGCCCTCGGCGGCGAGCAGCTGCAGGTCCCGGACGAGCTGCGGCCCCCGTAGACGTACCGCGACCCCGCACGGGCATCGCCAGACGTACACCACCTGCTCGGCCTCCACAGGGTGGCCATCGCGACCGACCCATCCCGCCGCACCGAGCGGATGCACGGGGAACAGGCCGTCCTGGGGCGCGATGACATCACCGTCCACCACGATGCGGTGGTAGGGCACCAGCGCGGCCTCCGGGGAACCTGCCTTCTCCGGGGTGATCCGATTGCGCCGGATCGGCACGTACGTCCAGTTGTCGAAACTATCGCGGGTGAACTGCGCGAGGTGACTTGCTCCGTGGCGCGCGTGGAAGCGGGAGCGTCGGCCGCAGCGCACGGTGATCTGGGAAGACAGGGTGTCAGGACGCATTGTCGGCGCCTCCTGCCGATGACGGTGGACCGGCTGATCCCAGGCTACGTGGGGCTGGTTGTGGCCCGCACGACCTCCGCCCCGTCATCTGGAGCATCCCGTGCTCACGCGTGGTATATCCATAGGGGTGCCCTCGTCACCGCGGGGCCCCGATACCTCCGAAAGGAGCCATGTGAGCGCGCGACCCGATGACACGTTCCCCCTCCCCGACGGGTTCGGACCGACCAGCGTGTGGGCCGACCGGGTCGGCACCCGCAGCTTCGTCGGCCGCAACCAGCAGGGCGTCGAGATCCCCATCGGGCAGGGCGAGGGTCAGATCACCCCGGGCGAGCTGCTGAAGCTCGCCCTCATCGGCTGCGCGGGCATGAGCGCAGACCTGCCGATCGGGCGCCGCCTCGGCGAGGACTTCCCGATGCGCCTGCACGTCCACAACGCGTCCGACGAGACCACCAACCGCTACGAACGGATCGACGAGGAGATCCAGCTGGACCTCGACGGACTCGACGAGCGGGACCTCACCCGGCTGCGCACCGTGATCGACAAGGCCATCGAGGTGAGCTGCACCATCGAACGCACCGTGGTGCCCGGCACCCCCGTCTCCCACCGCATCCTCGGACTCACGGACGCAGACGAGTCGGCCGGCGACGCCACGACGAACGAGGAGACCGCCTGATGGCCGAACGCCCCATCCGCATCGTCGGCGACCCGGTGCTGCGCACCCCCTGCGACCCGATCACCACCATTACCGACGGGGTCCGCGGACTGGTCGAGGACCTGCTGGAGACCGTCGACCACGAAGGCCGGGCAGGTCTGGCCGCCAACCAGATCGGGGTCAGCCTCCGCGCGTTCTCCTGGAACCTCGACGGGGAGCTCGGCTACATCCTGAACCCCGAGATCGTGGAGGTCTCCCCCGAGACCCAGGGTGGCGAGGAAGGCTGCCTGTCGGTCCCGGGCCTGTTCTTCGAGCGCACCCGCGCCGCGTATGCCAAGTGCGTGGGCACCGACCTCGACGGGAACGAGGTCGTTTTCGAGGGTGAGGAGATCATCGCCCGCCTCATCCAGCACGAGGTTGGGCACCTCGACGGGTCGCTGTACGTCGACGGTCTGGAACGCCCCGAGAAGAAGAAGGCGTTGCGAGCGATCCGCGAGAGGTTCTAATCTGGGGCAGCACACCGTGGCATGACGCCGCGCAACCGGCCGCCGATCCGTTGGGGAAGACGTATCGGACACCGGAAGGGACGTCATGACACAGGGTGTGCTCTACATCCACTCCGCTCCGCGCGCCCTCGCACCGCATATCGAATGGGCCGCCAGCGGAGTGCTCGGCGTGCCCGCCGCCATGCGGTGGCGGGAGCAGCCCGTCGGCCGCGGCCTCGTGCGCTCCGACCTCACCTGGCGCGGCCGGGAGGACACCGGCTCCCGCCTGGTGAGCGCCCTGCGCGGCTGGGACGAGGTGCGGTACGAGGTGCACCAGGACGCGACCCCGCAGGCCGACGGTGCCCGCTGGTCCTGCACCCCGGATCTGGGGATCTTCCACGCCGCCACGGACCGCGCCGGTAACACCGTCCTCACCGAGGACCACGTGCGCGGCTGCATGGAGCGCGCCCGCACCAGCAACGACCCGCTGGCGCTGCAGCGCGAGCTCGCGATCGCCCTCGGGGAGCCGTGGGATGCGGACCTGGAGATCTACCGGCACGCCGGGGAGGGGCACCGGATGCGCTGGCTGCGCAGCGTCGTCTGACACGCGCCGCGCGGACCCCGGCCCCCGGACAGAGCAGCGCCCCGCCCCTCAGTGGCGAGGAGCAGGGCGTTGCGGGGTCTGCTGGACGGCTCAGGCGCTGGTGACCACCACGGCGACGTCGTGGCCGCCGAACCCGAACGCGTTGTTCAGCACGGCGATGTCACCCTCGGGCAGGTCACGGGTCGTCCCGGCGGCGACGTCCAGGGTCACCTCGGGGTCGAGGTTCTCGATGTTGATGGTCGGCGGGACCACCCGGTGGTGGGCGGCGAGCACGGAGAACACGGTCTCCAACGCGCCCGCCCCGCCCAGCAGATGCCCGGTCATGGACTTCGTGGAAGTCACCACCAGCTGGTCCGTCACTCCACCGAGCGCCTGGTCGATCGCGCGCAGCTCTCCGATGTCGCCGAGCGGCGTGGAGGTGCCGTGGGTGTTCACGTGCACGATGTCGCGGGCCTCGATGCCCGCGTCCGCGACCGCCTCGGTCATGGCGCTCGCCTGACCCTCCTGGGAGGGCGCGGAGATGTGGTGGGCGTCCGAGGCCATGCCGCGACCGGAGACGAATCCATAGATGCGGGCGCCGCGCGCCCGCGCGTGCTCCTCGGACTCCAGCACCAGGATGCCGGCGCCCTCGCCGAGCACGAAGCCATCCCGGTCCTGGTCGTAGGGGCGGGAGGCGTGCTCGGGGTCATCGGTGCGGGTGGACAGCGCCCGGATGTTCGCGAACGCCGCCAGCGGCAGCGGGTGCACGCACGACTCAGAACCGCCCGCGACGACCACATCGGCCCGACCGGAGCGGATCATGTCGAAGGCCTGCGCGACGGCCTCGGCGCCGGTGGCGCAGGCGGAGACCGGGGTGTGGGCGCCCGCGCGGGCCCCCAGGTCGATCTCGATGTTCGCTGCGGCGGAGTTCGCCATCAGCATCGGCACGGTGAACGGGTTGACGCGGCGGGCGCCCCGTTCACGGATCACATCCCACTGGTCCAGGATCGTCCACACCCCGCCGATGCCGGTGCCGACGACCACGCCGAGGCGCTCCGCGTCGACCTCCGGGGTGCCGGCATCGCCCCAGGCCTCCCGGGCGGCGATCAGGGCGTAGCGCCCGAACGGGTCGAGCTTCTTCGCCTCGGGGCGGGTCAGGCGGTCCGACAGGTCCGCCTGGACGGTGCACGCGAAGTTCACCGCGAGCCCGTACTCCTCGGTCCAGTCGTTGTCGAGGGTGTGGGCGGTCGACGTGCCCGCCAGGGCGGCCTCCCACGTCGAGGGGACATCACCGCCGAGCGGGTTGACCGTGCCCAGGCCTGTGACGGCGACACGGGAGGGGGACGCGGACATCGGAAGCTCCTCGAGGCTGGTGGACGCGGCGCGGGGCCGAGGGGGAGCGGAGCGCCCAGAGAGCCGCAGCACCTCCGGGCGGCTCACACGTCAGGACTGGGCGCTGGCGATGTACTTCACGGCGTCGCCAACGGTCGCGAGGTTCTTGACCTCCTCGTCGGGGATGCGCACGTCGAACTTCTCCTCGGCGTTGACCACGATCGTCATCATCGAGATCGAGTCGATGTCGAGGTCGTCGGTGAAGGACTTCTCCATCTGGACCTCGGAGGTCTCGACACCGGTCTCCTCGTTGACGATCTCGGCGAGGCCCTCGAGGATCTCGTTCTCAGTGTTGGCCATGGGGTGCTCCTTGAAGTTGTTGCTGAGTTCGGTGGGCAGAGGCAAGACTACCCGTGACGGACCGGCGCGGTCGCCCGTGTCTGAGTCACGGCGATTCGTGCTACCGACGCGGGTGAGGACCCGCCCGGGATCACGGGAGGACGAGGACCTGGCCGGCGTAGGCGAGGCCAGCTCCGAAGCCGAACTGGACGAGGACGTCACCGCTTGTCGCACGGCCCTCCTCGATCAGGCGGTGGGTCGCCAGCGGGATCGACGCGGCCGAGGTGTTACCGGTCTCGGCGATGTCGCGGCCGATCACGACGTCCTCACCGAGTCCGAGCTGCTTGACGAGCTCGTCGATGATGCGCATGTTCGCCTGGTGGGGGACGAACACATCGATGTCCTGGACCGTGAGCCCTGACAGCTCCAGCATCTCGCGGACCTTCTTCGCGGTGTGCCACACCGCCCAGCGGAACACGGTGCGGCCATCCTGCTCGAGCGTCGGCCACTCGGCCTTCCCGTCGCGGAAGTCCACCAGCGAGCCGGTCATGCGGATGGTGTTCCAGTTCTCGCCGTCGCTGCCCCACACGGTGGGGCCGATGAGCGGCTCGTCGCTCGGACCGACCACCGCGGCGCCCGCCCCGTCGCCCAGCAGGAAGGAGATGGAGCGATCCGTGGGGGAGACGAAGTCGGAGAGCTTCTCCGCACCGATCACCAGGACGTTGCGGGCACTGCCGGCGCGGATCAGGGCATCGGCCTGCCCGATGCCGTAGCAGAACCCGGCGCATGCCGCGGAGATGTCGTAGGCGATGACATCGGGCCGCCCGAGCTCCCCGGCCAGCAGCGTCGCCAGCGAGGGCGTCGGGAACGGGAAGGTGATGGTGGAGACGATGATCGCATCGAGGGTCTCCAGGTCGATGCCGGACTTCTCGATCGCCTCGCGGGCGGCGGTCAGCGACAGGTCCTTGACGCCGACGTCCTCGCTGGCGCGCATGCGGGTGACGATGCCGGTGCGCTGACGGATCCACTCGTCGGAGGAGTCGATGGGGCCGACCAAGTCATCGTTGGGGACGCTGACGTCACCGCGGGCGGCGCCGTAGGCGAGGACCCGGGAGCCGGGGACGGTGGGCTGGGGGCGCAGGGTGACGGCCATATCAGTTCTCCTCGGCGGCATCGGCGTCGTGGTGGCGCGTGCCGTGCTCGGTGAGGAACGCGTGCGCGTCCTCCAGCTGATCGGGGGTGTTGAGGTTCATGGACGCCACGCCCTTCAGCTCGCGCTTGGCGAGACCGGTGAGGGTACCGGCCGGGGCGAGCTCGAGGATGCCGGTGACCCCGCGATCGGCGAACACCCCCATGCAGGCTTCCCAGTCGACGGGCGCGGCGACCTGATCCACGATGAGGTCGAGATAGCGTCGGCCGTTGGTGACGAGCTCCCCGCCCGCGTTGGACACCAGCGGGCAGTCACCGGACGGGTCCTGAGGGTCGAGGCCGGGCGCGAAAGCGGCGAGCTGGTCCCGTGCGGACTCCATGTAGCGGGTGTGGAAAGCACCCGCGACCTGCAGGGGGATGACGCGGCTTCGGGCAGGTGCCTCGGCTGCGAGGGCCGCGATGTCCGCGGCGGCTCCGGCCGCGACGACCTGGGCGGCAGAGTTCACGTTCGCCGGCTGCAGGCCGTGCGCGTCGATTGCGGCGAGAACCTCGTCGCGGGCGCCGCCGACGACGGCCGCCATCGAGGTGTCCTCCGCGGCGGCAGCCTCGGCCATCGCCCGGGATCGCACGGCCACCAGCTGCATCGCATCGCGCGCGGTGAGCACCCCGGCAAGCGCCGCCGCAGTGACCTCGCCGACGCTGTGGCCGGCCAGCAGATCGGCCTGCGCGCTCGCGGCGAAGCCGTCCCCGCCGACGAGGCTGTCGGCGGCGATGATCCCGGCGGCGACCAGCAGCGGTTGGGCGATGGCGGTGTCGCGGATGGTGTCCGCGTCGGACTCGGTGCCGTGACGGACGAGGTTGACCCCGGCGGCCTCGGACAGCGCGCCGAGCTCGTCACGGACGCCGGGCACCTCCAGCCAGGGGGAGAGGAAACCGGGTTTCTGGGCGCCTTGGCCGGGGCAGACGATGACGAGCACGATGCGTCTCCAAGCGGGGTCGTGAGGACGGGGTCGGTCGGGCTGGCCCCCGACGGTCGGGGTGCGCACGGCGCCTCAGGAGGACTGCTGCTCCAGGGCGGTGCGGACGATCCGCTCGGCGCGGTCGCGGTCCACGCCGAGGCGCGCGGTCAGCTCAGCATAATCGCGGGCGGCTTGCTCGACTTTGCCGGAGACCCCGTCGAGCGGGGCGATGACGGTTCCGGCCCGGCCGCGCGTGATGACGATCCGGGACTCCTCGAGGCGCCGGAACGCCTTCGCCACGGTATTCACCGCGACGTCGAGCTCCGCGGCGAGCGCCCGCACGGTGGGCAGGCGGGTGCCGGGGGTGAGGGTGCCGTCCTGGACGAGCCGGACCACGGTGTCGTAGATCTGGCGCACGGGCGGGGCAAGGGCGTGCCGGTCGATCGAGAACAGACCCGTCAGGTCCGCTCCCGACCGCCGGGTTACCGTCGCCTCCGACGTGCCGCGGCCGCTCAGGACTCCCCTCCGAAGGACCCGGACTCGCCGGCGTTCACATCGTTCAGGTGGTACTTCTCGATGGCCTCACGGGGGGCGTCGGCATCCACCGCACCGTCCTTGGCGAGCATCTGCAGGGCCTTCACGACCATGGAGTGCGCGTCGATGTGCAGGTACCGGCGTGCGGCGGGTCGGGTGTCGGAGAAGCCCCACCCGTTGGCGCCGAGCACCGCGTAGTCACCGGGGATCCACTCGCGAATCATGTCGGGGTACATCGACTCGTAGTCGCTGGTCGCGACGAACGGGCCCTCGCGACCCTCCAGGCGCTGGGTGATCCAGGGGGTCCGCGGATCCTGATCCGGGTGCAGGAAGTTGTGCTTGTCGACCTCCAGGGCCTCCTTGCGCATCTCCGCCCAGCTGGTGACGGACCAGACCGCGGCGCGCACGCCCCAGTCCTCCTCGAGGATCTCCCGCGCGTGGCGGGCCCACGGCACGCCGACGCCGGAGGCCATCAGCTGCACCTCGGGGCCGTCGCCCTCCGGCGCGGGATCCAGCTCGTACATGCCCTTCACCAGGCCCTCGACATCCAGGCCCTCCGGCTCGGCGGGCTGGACCATCGGCTCGTTGTACACCGTGATGTAGTACATGACGTTGGGGTCGCGCTCGTCCTGGCCGCTGTACATGCGGTGCAGGCCGTCCTTCATGATGTGCGCGATCTCGTAGCCGAATGCGGGGTCGTAGATGACCATCGCGGGGTTGGTCGCGGCGAGGACGGGGGAGTGCCCGTCCATGTGCTGCAGGCCCTCGCCGGCCAGCGTCGTCTTCCCGGCGGTCGCGCCGATGATGAATCCGCGGGCCAGCTGGTCCCCGGCAGCCCAGAAGAAGTCGCCGGTCCGCTGGAAGCCGAACATCGAGTAGAAGATGTACAGCGGAATCATCGGCTGCTCATGGGTGGCGTAGGACGTGCCGGCCGCGGTCAGCGCCGCGGTCGACCCGATCTCGTTGATGCCCATGTGCTTGATCTGGCCGGAGGTGGACTCCTTGTAGGCCAGCAACAGGTCGCGGTCCACCGACAGGTAGTTCTGCCCCGCGGTGTTGTAGATCTTCGCGGTCGGGAACAGCGAGTCCATGCCGAAGGTGCGGGCCTCGTCGGGGATGATCGGCATCCACAGCTTGCCGGTCTCCTTGTCCCGCATCAGGTCCTTCAGCAGGCGCACCAGCGCCATGGTGGAGGCGATCTCCTGCTTGCCGGAACCGCGCTTGAGGACCTCGTAGGCCTTGTCCCCGGGGAGGTTCAGGGCGACGTCGTCGTGGCGGCGGTCCGGGACGGATCCGCCGTTGGCGTCGATGCGCGCACGGAAGTACTGCATCGCCTCGGAGTCCTCGGCGGGCACGTAGTAGGGCGCGCCGTACAGGCCGTCCTTCAGCAGGTCCTCATCGCTGAGGGGGATCTCGAGGGTGTCGCGCAGAGCCTTCAGGTCGTCCTCGGTGAACTTCTTCATCTGGTGGGTCGCGTTGCGGCCAGCGAAGCTCTTGCCCAGGCGGTAGCCCTTGATGGTCTGGACCAGGATGACCGTCGGCTCGCCCTTGTGCTCCAGGGCCGCCTTGTAGGCCGCGAAGATCTTCGTGGAGTCGTGGCCGCCACGGTTCAGCTTCCACCAGATGTCCTCGTCGGACATGTCCTCCACGAGGGCCTTGGTGCGCGGGTCGCGCCCGAAGAAGTTGTCGCGGATGAACCCACCGGACTCCGAGCGGAAGGTCTGGTAGTCGCCGTCCGGGGTCTGGTTCATCAGGTCGACGAGAGCGCCCTCCTCATCGGCCTGCAGCAGCGGATCCCAGCCGCCGCCCCAGATCACCTTGATGACGTTCCAGCCGGCGCCGCGGAACTGGCCCTCCAGCTCCTGGATGATCTTGCCGTTGCCGCGGACGGGGCCGTCCAGGCGCTGCAGGTTGCAGTTGATGACGAAGGTGAGGTTGTCCAGGCCCTCCATCGCGGGGATGTGCAGGGCGCCGCGTGACTCGACCTCGTCCATCTCGCCGTCGCCGAGGAATGCCCACACGTGCTGCTCGGAGGTGTCCTTGATGCCGCGATTGTGGAGGTAGCGGTTGAAGGATGCCTGCTCGATGGCATTGACGGGGCCGATGCCCATGGAGACCGTCGGGAACTCCCAGAACTCCGGCATGGACCGCGGGTGGGGGTAGGACGGCAGGCCGTGCTTCGAGGACTTCTCCTGGCGGAAGCCGTCCATGTCGTCTTCGGAGAGACGGCCCTCGAGGAACGCGCGGGCGTAGACGCCCGGGGCGGTGTGGCCCTGGTAGAAGACGTGGTCGCCGCCGCCGGGGTGCCGGCGCCCGCGGAAGAAGTGGTTGTTCCCGACCTCGTAGAGGTTCGAGATGGAGGCGTAGCTGGACAGGTGCCCGCCGACGCCGACACCCGGGCGCTGGGCGCGATGCACCTGCATCGCCGCGTTCCAGCGCAGGGCGTTGCGGATCTCCTTCTCGAGCTTGCGGTTGCCGGGGTACTCCGGCTGCTCCTCGAGGGGGATCGTATTGATGTAGTCGGTGGTGTTGGCGTGGGGGATCGACAGGTGCTTCCCGCGGGCGTGCTGGACGACGCTCTGGACGATCGTCGCGGCCCGCTCCTCACCGCCATGCTCGATCACCGCATCGAGCGACTCCAGCCACTCCTGGGTCTCCTCCGGGTCCGGGTTCGCACCGTGGCTCGGGAGATCCTTGCCGACGGGACCGGGCATGTCGTTCGCAACCACGCTGTCCTTCTCTCTTCTCGGAGCTGAGGGTCCCAGGGAGGCGCACTGCTAGATCGAGCGTGCTCCTCGCGCCTGCGGACGCGTTCAGGGTACTCGGGGTGCGCCCAGGGTACGGCGTCCGTCCGAACGCCCGCCCGGGCGGGAGAGGACGAGGTGGCGAGTGACACGAAAATGGGCGTTCGCTAGACTCGCGGGGACCTCCGGGCCCATGCTCGGATGCCCCCTGATGTCCTGCGAGAAGGAGCCTCCTCCCGTGTCCCCGTCGGCCGACGCCTCCGCGTCCAGCTCGCCCGCCGAGATCCTCGGCTTCCGCACCGGCCAGATCGTTCAGGAGATCGGCTACGACGACGACGTCGACCTTGACCTGCGCGACGCGATTGAGGATGCGATCGATGACGACCTGGAGGACGAGGATTCGCAGGAGCTGGTCGACGGTGTCGTGATCTGGTGGCGCGACGGTGATGGCGACCTCACCGACCAGCTGGTGGACTCCTTGTCGAACCTCGCCGAGAACGCCCCGGTGTGGCTGCTGACCCCGAAGGCCGGCCGCCCGAGCCACGTCTCGCCCGCCAGCATCGAGGAGGCTGCGGAGATCGCGGGAATGCGCGTGATGAACGCGGTGTCCCTCGCGGCCGACTGGTCCGGCACGCGCCTCGCCTCCCGCCAGGGCTGAGGACCACCCCCGTCGCTAATGGCTGTCGACCGCGCGGAGCGCTCCGGCCCGGTCGTTGGGGCCGCGTTCGCCGACCTGCTGCCCGCGGACGCCGCAGGGCGTGTGGTTCTGCGCGATGACGTGGGCGGGGAGTTCGACCTCGCCGAGCTGCGCGGTGTCCGCCACGGGATCGCCTTGCTACCCGGTGCCTTCACCCCGATGTGCACGCGCGAGCTGCCGGTCCTGGAGGACCT
>JAUNUA010000060.1:5835-11311 GCA_030538435.1 Brachybacterium sp. | reverse complement strand
GAGGTCTGAGTAGGGGTGCTATAGCTGCAACCGACCGTCCATTGCGGTCCGCTGCAGCTATAGCACCACTTCTCGAGCACGCGGCCGTACTGGGCCCCGTCACGGGGTCCGGCGGTTTCCAACCAGTGGCAGAGCACGCGGCCGCAGGAGGGCCAGTCACCGGGTCCGGTGGTCCCTACCCAGTGACGCCGTACCCGGCGGTCACCTCGCGGGGACCTGCTGCTTCTTCGCCTCCACGGCAGTCTCCGCCTCGCGGGCGACGGCCTCCGCGTCGGCGCCGCCGGCAGCGGTGACGACAGCCCCGACCAAACCCTCCACGAGCGGCGCCCAGCTCAGCACTACACGCCCCGCTGCGTCCTCGTCCAGGAACTCCAGCGCCGTCTCCGCGGACATGATCGCCGAACCGAGGTCCATCAGCACCACCACGCCCGCCCCGGCGTCGGCCGCCTCGAGCGCGGCACTGATCGCCGCGGCGTCGGTGCCGATGCCGACCTCCCCACCGTCGTCGACCCCGGCCGCGATCTCGATCGGCCCGGCCCCCTCCCGCACCATCTGCTGAGCGAGCTCCACGGCGGCCTCAGCGAGCGGCCGCGAGTGGGAGACGACGACGATGCCGACCTTCGCCCCGTCGCCGCTCATGCCAACTCCGTCGATCCCTCGGGGACAACCCCGAGCGCCTCGGCCATCGCCCGCCACAGCAGCGCCGTGGACGCCGCCCCCGGGTCGATGTGCCCCACGGACCGGTCCCCGAGGTAGGAGGCGCGGCCCTTGGTGGCCACGAGGTCCGCGGTGGCGTCCCGTCCCGCGGCGGCGGCCCGCGCCCCGGCGAACACCTTGCCCGCGAGCCCGTCGTCCTGCTCCGCGTAGGCGTCCAGCGCCGGAACCCACGCGTCCAGCATCGTCTTCTCCCCGATGGTGGCCTTGCCGCGCTGCTCGATGCCCTCCACCCCGGCGCGGAGCGCCGCATGCAGCTGCGATGCGTCCAGCTCCGTCTGCTCCTTCTGGGAGGTCCCGAAGCGCAGGAAGAACGTGCCGTACAGCGGGCCGGACGCACCACCGACGGCGGAGACCAGTGTCGAGCCGACCTTCTTCATCAGCGCATCCACGGTCTCGAACTCCCCGTCGTCGAGAGCCTTCACGACGGCCGCGAGACCGCGCTTCATGTTCGAGCCGTGGTCGGCGTCGCCGATCGCGGCATCGAGGTCCGTCAGGTACGCGGCGTTCTCGGTGATCAGCTCGTCGCTGCGGCGCAGCCACGCCACGAGGTCGTCGACGCCGACGGTGTCCGTGCGGTCGTTGCTCATCGATCCTCTTCTTTCGTCATCGTGTTCTCAGCCGTGGTTTTGCTGTGGGCGGGCCGAGCCGCCTCAGGCGCCCCAGCGCAGGCCCGGGGTGTTCACCGGGGCGTCCCACAGGGTGGTCAGCTCCTCGTCGAGCCGCAGCAGGGTCAGGGAGCAGCCCGCCATCTCCAGGCTCGTGATGTAGTCCCCGACCAGGTGGCGGGACACCTCGACACCCGCCTCGTCGAGGAGCGTCGAGACCTCGTCGACCATGATGTACAGCTCGATCAGCGGGGTGCCGCCCATGCCGTTGACGAACAGCAGCACCGGGCCCTCGCCGGGCAGCTCCTCGAGGATCGGGGTGAGCAGCTCCTTCGCGATGTCCCCGGCGGGCTTGATGCTCTCGCGGTGGCGGCCCGGCTCCCCGTGGATACCGATGCCGATCTCCATCTCGTCCTCGGCGAGGTCGAAGGAGGGTTTGCCGTTGGCGGGCACCGTGACCGAGGTGAGCGCCATGCCCATCGAGCGGGAGTTCTGCGCGACCCGCTCGGCGATCTCGGCGACCTCCTCCAGGCTGCGGCCCTCCTCGGCGGCGGCGCCGACGATCTTCTCCACCAGCACGGTCGCGCCCACGCCACGGCGCCCAGCGGTGAAGGTGGAATCCTCGACGGCCACGTCGTCGTGCACGAGGACGCTGCGCACCTCGGTGCCCTCCTCGGCCTCGGCGAGCTCCGCTGCCATCTCGAAGTTCATCACGTCGCCGGTGTAGTTCTTCACGATGTGCAGCACGCCGGCGCCGCGGTCCACCGCCTGCGTGGCGGCCTGGATCTGGTCGGGGACGGGGGAGGTGAAGACCTCGCCCGCGCAGGCGGCATCCAGCATCCCGGGGCCGACGAAACCACCGTGCAGGGGTTCGTGACCGCTGCCGCCGCCGGAGACGAGGGCGACCTTCCCGTCGCCCTTCGCCTCCTTGCGCAGCACGACGCGATGCTCGTGGTCGATGGTGAGGGCATCGGGGTGTGCGCGTTCCATGCCGCGCAGCGCGTCGGCGACAACGGTGTCCGGGGAGGAGATCAGCTTCTTCATGTCCTCGACGCTAACCCCTCGTTGTGACCGGCGCCATAGGCCATCGGTCCCTATTCGATGAGCATCGCGTAGGCGGAGATCCGTCGGATCCGCAGCGTCGCCGCCCATGTCAGCGCCACCCCGAGGGCGAACACGCCCGTGGCCAGCAGCAGCACCGGGAGGAGGTGCGCCCCGAGGTCCACGTTGCGCAGCCCCACGCCGTGCAGCAGCACCCCGAAGGCCGGCCCAGCGCCCGCCGCGCCGACGACGGCCCCGATTCCGATCCCGGCGAGCAGCAGCGGGGTCATCCCCGCGAGCAGTTGCGCGCGCAGGTCCCTCGAGGTGGAGCCGAGGGCCTTGGCGACGGCGAGCTCTCGGCGCTGGGCAGCGATCTGCTGGCTCACCACGATGAAGGTGACCAGTGCGATTGTCAGAGCGGTCAGGGCGATCACCCCGTAGGTGAGGGAGGCCAGCAGCTGCGCGTACGGGCGGATCTGCGCGTCCAGGGTGTCCTGGAGGTTCTCGGTGGTGCCGGGCAGGTCGCGCTCCGCGATCACGCGGGTGAGGGTCTCGGCGTCGGTGCCCTCCTGCGCGTACACCCAGATCCCGGTGGGACTGGAGTCAGCGTCCATGCGCTGCAGTCCCGCGAAGGTGATGTCGGCGAAGGACCCCATCATCTGGGCGCCCTGGGCGTGGCCGACGACGAGGAAGTCCTCGGTGGCACCACGATGGGTGACCTGCACGGTCTCGCCGATACCGGCACCCGTAGAGTCGACGACGGCGGTGCCGATGACGATCTCGTTGGCGTGGCGGGGCTCGCGGCCCGCGAACACCGAGGAGCTGCGCTTCGCGGAGAAGTCCTCCATCACGGCCAGCTGCACGCTCCGTCCGCCGATGGTGGCCTCGGAGAACTGCTGCGGCACAGCGGCAGCGACCTCCGGCATTCCCTGGATCTCGGCGAGGGTGTCATCGAACTGGTCGGCGGGGATCGAGGTGACGGTGGTGTCGGCGATGTCGCCCACCAGCAGTGTGCTCAGCGAGTCGACGTTGCGGCCCAGGGTCAGGGCGAACACCGCCACCATCATCACCAGCACCATCACCGCTGCGGTCGCGACGGACCGGCCGGGATGGGTCATCAGGCTGCGCAACCCCAGGGCGAGCGGGATCGGTGCGCGGGTGCGGGCAAGCGGGGGACCCTGTCGGCGGAAGGAATGCGCCGCGAGCCCCGAGCGGAGGGCCACGACGGGGGTGATGCGGCGGACCCGGGCGGCGCCGCTCAGCGCGGCCAGAGCGATCGGCAGGACGGTCAGGGCGATCGTCCCTACCGCGGCCGCGACACCCGGTGACGGGTCCCAGGTGACCACGCCCTGCTGCTCGAGGCTGTCGGCGAGTGTCGGCAGCAGCAGGCGGGCCGCGGCGATGCCCGCAAGGGCGGCGAGCAGACCGCCAGCGGCGTACGGCGCGGCGAGCGCGATCACGATCTGCCCGGAGGTGAAGCCCTGGGCCTTCAGCGCGCCCACCGCCCGCGCATCCAGCAGGATCGACTCCACGATGAGCTGCCGCATGACGATCACCACGACGGCGAGCAGCACCACGGCGAATCCCAGCAGCAGGGCCGTGAACACGCCGGAGCCGAGGCTGGAGCCGCTGGCGAGGACCTCCTTGGTGGCCTCGCGGACCTGGGTGCCCGCAGGCTGCGAAGACCGGGACTGGTCGGCGATCTCGGCGACCAGGGCGTCGGTGTCGCTGCCGGGGCGGACGTCCGCCGCGGTCATGGTCCAGGACTGGGTCCAGGAGGAGACATCGGCAGTGGTGAGGAACTGCAGGGTGCCGTAGCCGATGTTGGTGAAGTACGGCGATTCGAAGAATCCGTCGATGCGGAAGGTGTGCTCGGTGCCGTCGGCGGTGATCACCAGCTCGTCGCCGATGTCGTATCCGGCGCCGCGCAGGGTGAAGGGCACGATGACCCCATCCTCGTCGGAGGTCGCGGACACCTCCAGGATCTCTGCGCGGTTCATGGCCGGGTCGGTCTGCGGATCGGAGAACACGAACAGTCCCGACAGGTCGGTGTCCTCGGCCCGCAGGGTTCCGAGGGTCGCCTGGACCGGGGTGGTCTCGACCCGGGTGATGTCCTCGCGCTCGTCCAGGAGGTCCGCCGTCCGCTGGTCCTCCCCGGAGCTGAGGAACAGGGTGTCGGAGGTCGACAGGGCCTCCATGCGCTGGGCAAGGTTCTGCTGGTGGTCGGTGGCGATGACCAGGGCGAGGTGGGCGACGGCGGCGCCCAGCAGGGACAGCAGGCAGAGCGCCGCGAGGCGTCCGCGCTGACGGCGGAGGGTGCGGGCGATCAGCAGCAGGGTCGACATGTCTCTCACCAGCCCATCTGTTCGAGGAAGGTGGTGAGGCGCTCGCGCCGGCCGTCGTCGGTGGGGTCGAAGGGGCCCTGGTGGAGCTCCCCGCGCAGGCTCCCGTCCTGGAGATAGAGCACGCGCGTGCCGCGCAGGGCGGAGCGCAGGTCGTGGGTGACCATGAGGATGCACTGACCCTCGGCGTTCAGGGCCGTCATCAGGTCCAGCACCGCTTCACCGGCCACGGAGTTCAGCTGGCCGGTGGGCTCGTCGGCGAACAGGATGCGGGGGCGTCGGACCAGGGCGCGCACCAGTCCGGCGCGCTGGGCCTCCCCGCCGGAGAGGGTGGAGGCGATCGCGGTGCGGTGCCCCTCATCCAGTCCCACCTGGTCGAACAGGGATTCGGCGTGCTCGCGCACTGCGGCGCTGTCGCGCCGACGGGTGCCCAGCAGGCCGATCGCGAGCACGTTGTCGCGCACGCTCATCGCGTCCATCAGGTGGATCTGCTGGAACACGAAACCGCAGTGGTCGCGCCGGAACCGCGCCAGGCGGTCCTCGCCCATGCGTTCGATGCGGGTGCCGTCCACCGTGATCGTGCCGAGGCTGGGGCGATCCATGCCCGACAGGGCGTACAGCAGGGTCGATTTCCCCGCTCCCGAGGGTCCCATGATGACGGTGAGGTCGTGGTCGTGGATCTCGAGGTCGAGGTTCCGCAGCACGTGCACCTGGGTGCCGTGCTGGGAGAAGCTCTTGGACAGCTTCTCGGTGGTGATGACGGGGCTCATG
>JAUNUA010000060.1:0-5735 GCA_030538435.1 Brachybacterium sp. | reverse complement strand
GCGTCGATCTCATCGGCCGGGACCCCCGGGCCGTGATCGCGGATGTCCAGGTGGAACGTGTCGGCGCTGGTGCCGGAGCTGATCTCCAGCGGTGTCCCCGCGTACTTGGCGGCGTTGGCGACGATGTTGTCGAGCACCTGGGCGAGGCGGACCGGGTCGACCAGCAGCAGAGCGTCGGTGATCTGCGGGTCGCCGACCGCGCCGGTCACGTCCACCTCGTGCAGCAGCTCGGTGATGATCCGGGATGGTTCGGGCCGCACCCGCACCGGCAGGGCGTCCAGGTCGTCGTTGCTGACGCGGGACAGCTCGTCCAGCAGGGTGCCGATCTGGGTTGCGCGCCCGATGATCGCCTGGAGGCGCTGGGCGCGGGCGGCATCCGTCTCGTGGAGGGCGAGCAGCTCGGCCTGGGCGCTGATGGTGGAGGCCGGGGTGCGCAGGTCGTGGCCGATCTGGGCGAGGAGGTCCCGTTTGGAGGTCTCGGCCGCGTGCTGGGCGGCGCGTGCTGCGGCCAGCTCCGTGCGCATCAGGTCGAAGGACTCGCTGAAGGCCCCGAAGGCCTGGGCACGGTCCATGCGCAGCGGCACCTCGAGCCGGCCCGCAGCGACAGACGCCGCGAAGGACTCCAGGGTGCGGAAGGGTCGCAGGTAGCGGGCGTAGAACCAGGCGGCCCACACGGTTGCGGCGATGGCAGCGACCAGGAGCACGGCAGCGGTGGCGGTGCGCTCGGTGCCGGCCCAGGCGGCGCTGCGGGCGGAGAGGTCGGAGGCGAGGTAGACCCGGGCGACGACCTCGTCGTCGACGGTGACGTCGTAGCCGTGGGCGTCGCGGCGGGCGGCCTCGAGGTCCCCGGTGATGGGTGCGCCCTGGTGGGCGCGGACCGCGCCGTCCACCACGACGGTCCAGTCACCGGGATGGTCCACCTGGATGACCGGCCAGTCGGCGGCGAGGGAGGCGACGACGTCGTTGGCTGCGGCGACGTCGACAGCTTGGAGGGACGGACGGGGAGCGAGCAGCGCCACCAGCGCGAGCGCGGCCAGCACGAGGGGCAGGGCCACGAGCGGTGCCAGGCGTTTCATCGTCGGGAGCTCACGGACCGTCGAACAGGTAGCCGCGCCCCCACACCGTGCGCAGGTAGCGCGGCTGGTCGGGGTCGGGTTCGATCTTGGTGCGCAGGCGACGCATGTGCACGCTCACAGTGCCGTCGCCGATCATCGGCGACCCCCACACGTCGCGCAGCAGCTCCTCTTTGCTGACGACGCTGCCGCGACGGCTCACAAGATGGTCCAGCAGACCCTGCTCCATGCCGGTCAGCTGCACCTCCTCCCCGGCGGCGAACACCCGCCCGGTGGCGGGGTCGACGGTGAGGTGGTCGTCGCGGAAGCCCGTGACGGTGCGGGTGCGGTCGAGCGCCCGTCGGACCTTGGCCAGCAGCACGGCCAGGGAGACCGGTTTGTGGATGTAGTCGTCGCCGCCGAGTCCGAGGCCGAGGATCTGGTCGTCATCGGCGCCGCGCGCGGAGAGGAACAGGATGGGGGCCTGGGAGGTCTTGCGGATGCGGCGGCACAGATCGAAGCCGCTGCCGTCGGGGAGGTTGACGTCCACCACCAGCACGGAGGGGGTGTCGCGGGATATGTGGGTGAGGGCCGTCGCCACGGTGGTGGCGTACTGCGCGTCCAGGTCGAAGGCGCGCAGGTATTCGGTGATCGATTCGGCCAGGGGTTCCTCGTCGTCGACGATCAGCACATCCATGGGTGTCCTTCGTCCTGGCCCCTCACCTGGCCGATGCTAGCGCGGGGTAGGACACGCGGCCAGGGACCTCTGCGGGCCGACGGTCGCCCGGCGGCGGGAGGGCGTCACTGCGGCGGGACGGTGGTGGGCGGTGGGGCGCCGGATGGCAGGATGCGGGGACCATCCGATCCTGGTCGACCCCTCTGCGAGGAGCACCCATGCCCACGTTCGCCGTCACCTATGTCTACACCGATGATCCGGCCCGTCGGGATCAGCACCGCCCCCGGCACCGGGAGTACTTGCGGGGCCTCCATGAGCGCGGGGCGCTGCACCTGTCCGGCCCGCTCGCGGACGGTCCCGCGGGCGCCCTGCTGGTGATGGAGGCGGGCGACCCCGAGCAGGTCGCGGAGCTGCTGGACGAGGATCCCTTCGCGCTCGAGGGACTCATCACGGAGCGCAGCATCCGCCCGTGGGACATCGTGATCGGGGAGCTGCCCGAGCGCTGAGCCCGGGAGGGTTGGGACGGCGCGGATCGCTCAGTCGCCGTCGGCGCGTGGGTCAGATGCGGCGTCCTTCTCCGCCTTCTCCGCGGCATCCTTCGCATCCAGGTAGGCGCCGACGGTCGCCCGCCGGAGCATCTGGTCCCCGACCAGTACCAGCGGGAGGGCGCCGTACCCGCCGGCGGTCGCCAGGAACGTCTCCGCGTCCGGGTCCTTGTACACGTTCACCCAGGTCACGTCCGGCTTACGGCCGCGGATCGCGGTCTGCAGGCGCGCCGAGAGAGGATCACCGGGCGCCCACAGGATGACGGCGGTGTCCGGCTCGCGATCATCGAGGGCGGGACGCAGCGGCGTGTGGTCGCCGCGACGCAGCGGCGAGGTCCAATACCCCATCAGCAGGGCCAGCAGAGTGAGCATCACCGCTCCGGCGATCCGGTCCAGCCACAGCAGCACGAGGGCGAGTGCGAGCCCGCCGAGGAGGAACGCCGCCGGTCGCAGCCAGATGCGGGGGCCGGGCCCGTCGGGCCGGCAGGGGGCTTCGTCGCTGGGTGGTCGAGCCGGGCTCGGGGATGATGGCATCGGGACCTTCGTGGGCGGGGGCGGTGGTCGGTCGGGGTCAGATCATGAGCGCGGTGGTGGAGCGGTCGTCGGCCTCGGCGGCCAGGGCGTCTCGCAGCGCGGCGACCGCGGGGACCCGCAGGGCGCCGTGGCGGCTAAGCAGGCCGATGGTGCGGGACTGCAGGCCGGGGAGGTCACGCACCACGACCTGGTCGTTCGGGCAGGCCTCGAGGGTGATCTGAGGGAGCAGGGCGACGCCGGCGCAGTGGGAGATGAGCCGCTGGACGACGTTGGAGTCGTCGGTGGAGTGGCGGATGCGGGGGGAGAACCCCGCGGTGCGGGCACTGTGCAGGAGGTTCTGGCGGCAGCGTTCGCAGCCGGCGATCCAGTCGTCGTCCGCGAGGTCCGCGAGGGTCAGATCGGGGTCCTCCGCGCGAGGGTGTCCCTGAGGGAGGATCGCCAGCACCCGGTCCTCGGTCAGCGGCGTCCACTCCAGGGTGCCCTCCGCGTCGACGTCGGACCCGGGGTAGCGGAACACGAGCGCCAGGTCGAGCTCGTTGTTCAGCAGCGCCGGGATCGCCTCCGGCGGCTCGAGCTCCCCGAAGGTGACGTTCACGCCCGGGGCCGTGCGCTGGATGCGGGCGAGGGCGGGCGGCAGCAGCACCGCTGCGGCCGAGGGGAACGTGGCGAAGCGGACGCGTCCGCGTCGCAGGGCGGTGATGTCCGCGAGTTCGGCTTCGGCCGCCTCCATCTGCGCGGCGATCGCCTCGGCGTGCACCGCGAGGCGCTGCCCGGCCTCGGTGGGGGTGACCCCGGAGGAGCTGCGCAGCAGCAGTTGCGTGCCGATCTCCTTCTCCAGCGTCGACAGGTGCTGGGAGACAGCGGGCTGGGTCCAGCCGAGCTCGCGGGCAGCAGCACCGATCGAACCGTTGCGCACGACGGTCCGGAAGATCAGCAGTCGACGGGGATCCATGATCGTCCATCATACGAGCAACACCCTAGGTGTGCTTATGACGTGCGCGACGTGGGAGTGGCGGGGCCCGCGATGCTCCTGGGCATGGACGGGGTGTTCGTCGCTGGGCGCTCGATGGGCCCCAGCCTCGGCGTCCGGGATGTCACGGCGGCGCTGCGATCTGCGGGATTCTGGGAATCCGTGCAGGCGGGGGGCGTAGCGTCCAGGCAACCGAGAACGCGTAGGGCACGAAAGGGACGATGATGACGAACGATCTGGACCTCACCCAGGACAACGTGGTGGAGAAGCTGCGCGGCGCGAGCTGGGTGATGCTGACGACCGCGAACGCCGGCGGGAAGCTGGTCTCGCACCCGATGGTCATCCAGGAGGTCACCGACGACGCCGACCTGTACTTCTTCGTCGGTCTGCAGGGCGATCAGGCGGACGCTCTCCAGGCCGGATCGCAGCTGAATGTGGCAGCCGCGGAGTCCGGGTCGTGGCTGTCGGTGTCCGGTCGCGGGGAGTTCGTGGACAATCGCGCGAAGCTCGAGGAGCTGTGGAACGATGAGGCGTCCGCCTACTTCCCCGGGGGTCTCAAGGACCCGAACTTGGGGCTGATGCGCGTCACCACGGATTCCGCCCAGTTCTGGGGGCTGCCCGGGGGGAAGGTCGCCGGCATCGCCCAGATCGTGAAGGCCCGCGTCTCCGGGGAGCGCACCTCCGGCGGCAGCGACACCGTCGAGCTCTGATCGACGGAGCGCCCGGCTCTCACCGCGAGTGGTCAGGTGTCGCGGGTATCCCGTGAGGATGGGCACGAGATCTGACCACTCGCGGGAGCCGCGGGTCAGCGGCGCTGGACGAAGCGCAGCGCCACCAGGACGCCCAGGACCGCGATCAGCACCCAGCGCTGCTCCACGATCGCGTAGACGGCGGCGAGGCCGATGCCGGTGAACTCGATGCCGGTCAGCACACCGGGCGGGATGTTCGCGGCGAAGCTATCGGGATTGTTGGACAGCGCGCGAAGAATCATGACGCTGAGCATCATGACCAGGGCGACGATGAACAGGGTGTACATAGGTACCTTCCGGACGGCCGCGCCGGACGGGCGCGGGGCGGTGATGGGGTCAAGCGGTGGACGGGCACCGGGCCGGCGGGACCGGTGCGGACGGAAGCCGTCACGGCGTAGCGCTCGGGGTGGGGGTCAGGGGCCGGCGGCGACGATCTCGATTTCGAATCCCTGAGTGTTCTCCAGATACAGCGCCACATGCTTTTCGCCTCCGGCATGCGGGTAGGCCTCAGCGAAGAGCTCCTCCCACCCGTGCGGAGCGGACTCCTCGCGCAACCGGTCGAGGGTGGCGCGGTCGGGGACCGTGAACGCGAGATGGTTGAGCCCCGGCCGCATGCGGTCGTGCTTGCGGTTCTTGATGTCCGACGGCTGCTCGAGGACGAGGTAGACGCCGCTCGGGTGGTGCCACATGCGCGCGCCCGGCCAGTCGTCCTCGGGCCGCGGGACGAAACCGAGCTCCGGCATCAGCCAGTCGAAGGAGGGCTCGGCCTCTGCGAGGTCGTTCGTCCACAGCTCGATGTGGTGCAGCGGCTGGGCGGTCATCGGACCGGGGTCAGCGGGCGCGGTCGCTGCGTCGTCCGCCGGGGCAGCACCGTCCAGCCGGGGGTCTGCCGCTGGGAAGGATGGCGGGTCGGCCGGGGGAGGGGCGTCGGCGGGACGCCCGTCGGCAGTGCTCGGCAGCGGGGAATCGTCGTCGGGCATGACAGCACCGTATCGGCCGCCGGGGCCGAGGTGCAGGAGCCCGTGGGGCCGTAGGGGTGCAGGACACGCCGGTGTCGTAGGGGAGCAGCCACAGCGGATGACGTGGCAGAAGCCACGGCGCCTCAGCGATGCGCACAGGCGATGCACAGGTTCGACGATGGGCCCGGCACAGCAGCGGACGGGAATCTCCTGGCATGAGCACGAGCGCCCCCGCCCCCATCGCCTCCAC